>JANTGX010000270.1 GCA_024762755.1 Gammaproteobacteria bacterium | reverse complement strand
GCCTGCGCCTCGCTGAGGTCGAAGCGCTGCATGAGCACCGGCTTGGGTTCGTCCTCACCTCGGATGATGCGGATCACCTCGTCCAGGTTGAGGAAGGCGATGAGCAGGCCATCGAGCAGATGCAGACGACGCTCCACCTTGTCCAGCCGGTATTGCAACCGTCGGCGGACCGTCGCCAGGCGAAACTGCAGCCATTCCTTGAGCAGGCCACGCAAGTCCTTCACCTGCGGCCGGCCGTCGAGGCCGATGACGTTCATGTTGACGCGGTAGCTGCGCTCCAGGTCGGTGGTGGCGAACAGGTGGGTCATGAGCTCGTCCAGGTCCACCCGGTTGGAACGCGGCACGATCACCAGACGCGTGGGATTCTCGTGGTCCGACTCGTCGCGCAGATCCTCCACCATGGGTAGTTTCTTGGCCTGCATCTGCGCCGCGATCTGCTCCAAAACCTTGGCGCCGGAGACCTGATGCGGCAGGGCCGTCACCACCACGGCACCATCCTCCTTATCCCACACCGCGCGCGCACGCACCGAGCCACCGCCCTTGGCGTACATCTTCTGCAGATCGGCACGCGGGGTGATGATCTCAGCCTCGGTGGGGAAATCCGGCCCCGGCACAAAGTCGGCCAGTTCCTCCAGTGTCGCCTTGGGGTGCTCCAACAAATGCACACAGGCGCCCACCACCTCGCGCAGATTGTGCGGCGGGATGTCCGTGGCCATGCCCACGGCGATGCCGGTGGTGCCGTTCAGGAGCAGATTCGGCACCCGCGCCGGCAGCACCGTGGGTTCCTCCAGGGTGGCGTCGAAGTTGGGTTCCCAATCCACCGTGCCCTGCCCCACCTCCGACAACAACAAGTCGGCATAGGGCGCCAGACGTGACTCCGTATAGCGCATAGCGGCAAAGGACTTGGGATCGTCCGGCGCGCCCCAGTTGCCCTGACCATCGATGAGCGGATAACGATAGGAGAACGGCTGCGCCATCAACACCATGGCCTCGTAACAGGCCGAGTCACCATGAGGGTGGAACTTGCCCAGCACGTCACCCACCGTGCGCGCCGACTTCTTGTACTTGGCCGTCGCCTTCAGCCCCAGCTCGGACATGGCATAGACGATGCGTCGCTGCACCGGCTTCAGCCCATCGCCGATATGCGGCAGGGCGCGGTCCATGATCACGTACATGGAATAGTCGAGATAGGCCTTTTCGGTGAAGTCCTTGAGGGGCAGCTGTTCGACGCCCTCGTAATCGATTTCGCTTGTTTCGGTCATGTCTTGATTTCGTTCCCAACAATCAATAGAGGTAATTACTCGGCCCCGCCAATGTCAACGCAAAGGACGCAAAGACGCAGAGGATGCGGAGAAAAACATTTTATATTGGCTTGCACTTTATCGTGTTGGGGTGAGGAACGAACCCCAACAATTCCATCAGCGCTCGCCAAATTCACCATCCTCAAACACAACCTCGCCACAACCCCAGCCCGCACTCACGATGCCATCCCTGATATAGCGATGAATGCTCGAATATTGCCAATCTTCTGCGCGGTCGGCATAGCCATGTTTCACGGGATTGAAATGAATGTATTCCACGTGCCGTGCAAAATCCTCTTCATCCCGAATCAGGTGTTCCCAATACCGGCGCTGCCATATTCCCCGCTCACCCTTGGACAATCGGCTTGCGCTCTGATACTCGCCCTTCGCCATCAGGCGTGAAAAACCGGCCTTTATCAACATCATCCGCGTGGGGTAATCATTGTCCCCTTCTGGCAGGGTCCACAACATGTGCAGATGGTCGGGGAGGACAACCATTGCGTCGATGTCGAATGGATGCCTCTCCTTCACCAAGTGCATGGCCGTTCGCAAGATAGGCGCTCGATCCACCAGTAATGTCCTCCTCCGATCGGCCAGGTTTAGTGTGAAGAAATAGGTTCCGCCTGCGATATCGCTCCGTCGATATTGCATATCTCATCTCCTGCGTGTTGACACGCCTCGATCGTTGGGGTTCGTTCCTCACCCCAACCTACGTGTTTCACACCAATCCCTGGCTGCGCAGGTAGTCGTCGTAATTGCCGCTGAAGTCCACCACACCCTCGGGGGTCATTTCGATGATGCGTGTCGCCAGCGAGCTGACGAATTCGCGGTCGTGGCTGACGAAGATCAGGGTGCCGGGGTAGTTCTCCAGGGCCAGGTTTAGGGACTCGATGGATTCCATGTCCAGGTGATTGGTGGGTTCGTCCATGACCAGGATGTTGGGCTTTTGCAGGGTCAGCCGGCCGAAGGCCATGCGGCCCTGCTCGCCGCCGGAGATGACCTTCACGGACTTGCCGATGTCGTCCTGGGAGAACAGCAGCCGGCCGAGCACGCCGCGGATCACCTGCTCGTCGTCGCCGGGGTTCTTCCACAGGCTCATCCAGTCGAACAGGGACAGGTCGTTGGCGAAGTCGGCGGCGTGGTCCTGCGCGCAATAGCCGACCTCGGCGTTCTCCGAGAGCTTTACCTTGCCGTGGTCGGGGGCGAGGTCGTGCACCAGGCAGCGCAGCAGGGTGGTCTTGCCGATGCCGTTGGGGCCGATGATGGCCACGCGCTCGCCCACTTCGATGTGCAGGTCGAGGCCGTCGAACAGCTTCGTGCCGTCGAAGCCCTTGGCCAGGGCCTCGGTCTCCAGCGCGGTGCGGTACAGCTTCTTGCCCTGCTCGAAGCGGATATACGGATTCACCCGACTCGATGGCTTGACCTCGTCGAGCTTGATCTTCTCGATCTGTTTGGCGCGTGAGGTGGCCTGCTTGGCCTTGGAGGCGTTGGCGGAGAAACGACTGACGAAGGTCTGCAGTTCGGCGATCTGTGCCTTTTTCTTCGCGTTGTCGTTGAGCAGGCGTTCACGGGCCTGGGTCGCGGCGATCATGTAGTCGTCGTAGTTGCCGGGGAACAGCCGCAGCTCGCCGTAGTCCAGGTCCGCCATGTGGGTGCACACGCTGTTGAGGAAGTGGCGATCGTGGGAAATGATGACCATGGTGCTGTTGCGCGCATTGAGCACGTCTTCCAGCCAGCGGATGGTATTGATGTCCAGGTTATTGGTGGGCTCGTCGAGCAGCAGGATATCGGGATCGGCGAACAGGGCCTGGGCCAGCAGCACGCGCAGCTTCCAGCCCGGTGCCACGGCGCTCATGGGTCCATTGTGCTGTTCGATGGGAATATCCAGGCCCAGCAACAATTCACCGGCGCGGGCCTCGGCGGTATAGCCGTCCAACTCGGCGAACCGCACCTCGAGTTCGGCCACCTGCATGCCGTCCTCCTCGCTCATCTCGGGCAGGGAATAGATGCGGTCGCGCTCGGCCTTGATATGCGATAGCTCGGCGTTGCCCATGATCACGGTGTCCAGCACCGTGTGTTCCTCGAAGGCGAACTGATCCTGGCGCAGCTTGCCCAGGCGCAGATTGGGTTCGACGAACACGTTGCCCGCGGTGGGCGTGAGATCGCCACCGAGAATCTTCATGAAGGTGGACTTGCCGCAGCCGTTGGCGCCGATGAGGCCGTAACGGTTGCCGTCGCCGAATTTGATGGAGATGTTTTCGA
>JANTGX010000269.1 GCA_024762755.1 Gammaproteobacteria bacterium | reverse complement strand
GTCTCCCACGCCCACATGGACCACCTGGGTGGCTTCCTGTGGCTGCTGCGCTCGCGCATCGACGCGCTGCCCGCCTGCCGCCTGTACGGCCCGCCGGGTCTGGCGGGGCATGTGGCGGGCCTGGTGCGTGGCTTCCTGTGGGATCGTGCAGGGGAGCGCGCGCCGCGCTTCGAGGTCTTGGAGCTGCACGGCGAACGCCTGCGGCGTTTCGCCATCGTCGCCGGTCGTGAGGCGATGGAGACCCTGGCCGAACACCCGGTGCCTAACGGCGAGTTGCTGGTCGAGACCGGCTTCCGGGTACGGGCCACGGTGCTCGACCACGCCGGCACCCCGGTGCTGGCCTTCGCCTTTGAGCCCGACGCCCAGCTCAACGTGCGCAAGGACCGCCTGCGCGCCCGCGGCCTGACGCCGGGGCCGTGGCTGAGCGCGCTCAAGGCCAACCTGCTGGCCGGGCGTGACGCGGGCCCCGTGACCCTGCCCGACGGCAGTGAGGCGAGCACCGCCGAACTGGCCGCCGAGCTGGTGCTGGTCACGCCGCCCAAGCGCCTGGTCTACGCCACCGATCTGGGCGACACCCCCTCCAACCGCGCCGCCCTCATCCCGTTCGCGCGCGGTGCCCACACCCTGTTCCTGGAGGCCACCTTCCGCGCGCAGGACGCCGCACAGGCCGCGCGCACCGGCCACCTCACCACCCGCGCCTGCGGTGAGATCGCCGTTGCCGCCGAGGTGGCACGCCTGGTGCCGTTTCACTTCTCCGGCCGTTACCAGGAAGAACCCGCCGCGGTGTATGCCGAGATCGCCGCCGTGTGCCCGGCGCTGGTGATGCCCGACGGTGCCGGGTAGGTTGGGGTGAGCCGTGGCGAAGCCCAACGCCGGCAGCTGGGAAGGCCTCGTCTGTTGGGGTTCGCTGCGCTCACCGCCAACCTACGGCGGGGCGGTTTTTGCGGGCAAACGTTGGGTGGTCGTTGCCCACCAGTTGTCGTGATGTCGATGATGTGTCGGTGGGTGATGCCCTCCTATTCAGAGCTATGGTGGATGTCGGGGTGGTATCTCAGTGGCGTCCTCTGACGAGCCTGACCAGGGCGGTGTCTTGTGCCGTTTTTATGATCACTCCTTGGCGATCGAAATCCATGGCATAGATGTGGTTGGCGGTTTTTTTGCTGCGGCTCCAATAGGGGGTGCTGGGTGTGCGGGGAAACAGGCGCAGGTTGATGCGCGGGTCGCGGCAGCGAAGCTCGGTGATGGTGGCGAGTTCAGACAGGTCGGGCAGGCGCCAGTCCTGGGCCCCGGCGTAGCCGCCTTCCCGGTTGAGGGTGGCCATGGCCTGCTGGGCGGCAAGCCAGGGGTAGGATCTGGCCTGGCCGCGGCAGTTGTTGTTCTGCCACTGCTGACCAAGGCTGCAACGCATCCAGGTCAGGCCGCTGTCGAGATGGGTGAGGGTGCCGTCACCGTTGTCGAAGAAACGTGGGTCGTCGGCCATGGGAAGGCCGTCCCGGCATTGCTGGGCGCCTGCCAGCGTGCTCAGGAGCAAGGATGCAACGAACAACATAACCCTGAATAGTGGTTGTCCAGGGGGATTGGCCGGGGTAGTTGGGTATGATATCGGCATGGTGCTTCGTGCATCTGGCTCGATGGGTTTTTTCGCGCATAATCGCCGGGGAATGGGTCACTCGTCATGCCAATGATTTATCCGTCCCCGTTGATTCCGGCGCAACATCCCAACCGCTAGAAACGCGGATAGCCGGGACCACTTTTGACGGGCACCGCGCCATGTTGTTCGTCCTTGCCGGGGGCGATCGCTACTCCACGGTGGGCATAGGTGGCATAGGCCTCCATGGCGACCATCTCGTCGCTGTCCAGGGGCAGCATCTTGCCCTGCATAGGCACCAGGATGCACCAATTGATCATCTCGCGCAGGGTGCCCACCTTGCCCAGGTTGCTTTGATATTTGGGCCAGGTGTGCACGTTGCTGGCGGAGGCGTCGGGGTGGCAGTTGCCACAGGCCAGACCGTTGGTGCCCAGTTTGGGGTTGTGCCACAGGGCATCGCCCTTGGCCACGACATGCAGCAGCATGGCCTGCTGCGCTGCGACCTCGGCCTCGCTGAGCAGCGGTTTGGCGAGGACCAGAGTGGTGACGAGCAGGCTGCCTGTGAGCATCGCGGCGAGGGCGAAGCCTGCCAGAATCCAGCGCTGTCGGTTGTGAATGATCGGCTTGTCCATGATCGTTTTCTCCCATGCATGCGGTTCGATTAGCCGGCGCTGACGGGCGAGGTGAAGGCGGGCAGGTGTGGCGCCGAGATCGTTGGTGTCGTAGGGCAGGCTATATCTTCAAGCCCTGTTTGAGGTTTTCTGGCAGCAGGTCCGAGAATGCCCGCCAGTTCATCAAAGTCTCGAAGTCCTTGTTCAGGGTGACACGGTGGGTACCCAGGCCATCTTCGAAGTCCCCGGGGTCCGCACGGTGCTGCTTGACCAGCGGGTAGTCGAGTTCCACCGGCGGGTAGGGCCAGGGCCAGGAGGTGGAGAGCAGGCCGCAGGAACGAATGTTGTCGATCTCGTTGTACACCACTTGATGAACGTGGCCATGGATGGCGACCACCTTATCGAATTTGCGCAACTGGTGACGGATCTCCGGGGCGTCATAGGTCTGGAAATTCCAGCGTGGGTAGTAGTCCCACAGCGGGGAGTGGGTCATCACCACCACCGGGGTATCGGGAGGCACCTTGCGCACATCCTTGGCCAGCCATTCCAGTTGCCGTTCACCCACACCCCACGCACCGCACTGGTGGCATTCCAGTTCTTCCATCAACCCCATGCGTTCCTGTGGTGTGAGCCCGCGCGCGGTCCAGAAGTCGGGAATGAGGATGGAATTCATGCCAATAAAGTGCACTCCGTTATGGTCGAAAGACCAGTGCTCGTCGCCGAACAGCTCGCGCCAGGCCTTGCCCATGTCCAGGTAATAGTCGTGTTCGCCAGGGATGATGCGGTAAGGCATTTTCAGGGTGTCGAGAATGCCCTTGCCCTTGACGAGTTCGGCCTTTTTGCCCGATTGGCCGAGATCGCCGCCGTAGAGCACGAAATCCGGCTGCGGGCGCAGACCGTTGACGTCGGCCACGGCCTTCTTGAGGATGTCGTCGAATTTGTGGCCGGGGATGTCGTAGAGGTGGGCGTCGGTGAGGATGGCAAAGGTAAAGGGCTCGACCTTGCGCGTCGCTGCCGCGGCCACCCCACTCAGACCCAGCATGCTGGTGGCACTGGGGGCAAGAATGCCGGCGAACAGGGTGGCGGCACCGGCCTTGGTGGTCATGCCCAGAAAATCACGGCGGGAAATTTGCTTCATCATTAACCCTCCTTGATGGTATAGACGGGCAGGGGCCATGCCCGTGATGGTTGCCAATGTCGGCTTCAGGGTGAAATTAAACTTAGTCTAATATTGTTGACTGTCAAGCTAGGTTTTTGTGATTGTTGGCCGGTAGAGCAGAAATGGCTGGAGACACGCTGCGTGGGTCGCTCATCGATATCGCGGCTGAATCGGTGGGCGGTGCCCACGCTGCGACGGTGTGGGTGGGGGTGAAC
>JANTGX010000268.1 GCA_024762755.1 Gammaproteobacteria bacterium | reverse complement strand
TAGGCGCGGGCTACCAGAGCAGGCGGGTGTCACCCAATTGCGGCAGGGGAAACGTCTCGGGGTAGTCGACCCGCCGCAGATACAGTCCATGGGGTTTCGCGGTGACGCCGGCCACGGTCCGGTCCCTGGCCTCCAGCACCTCCCGCGCCCAATCCGGCTCGCGCTCACCGGCACCGATGTCCAACAGCACGCCGGCGATGTTGCGCACCATGTGGTGCAGAAAGGCGTTGGCCTCGATGTCGATGAACACCAGGTCGGCGTCGCGCGACACATCCAGCCGGGTGACATTGCGAAATGGCGTGTTGGACTGGCATCCCGCGGCACGGTATGAACTGAAATCCTGCTCGCCGAGGAGATGGCGCCCGGCCTCGGCCATGCGCGCCACGTCCAGCGGCCGGTACTCCCAGGTGACCCGGCCGCCGACAAGGCTGGAACGTACCGGGCGATTGAGGACGACGTATCGATAGCGTCGCGCCGTGGCGCTGAAGCGGGCGTGGAAGTCCTCGCTGACGGGCTGGCTCCAGAGCACACTCACCGCCGCAGGCAGGTGGCTGTTGGTGCCGCGCACCCAGGCCCGCTCGGGACGCGCGACCTCGGTATCGAAGTGCACCACCTGTTCCAGAGCATGTACGCCGGCGTCGGTGCGTCCGGCACAGACCAGTTCGATGGACGCATCTGCCACGCGAGACAGGGCCCGTTGCAACGCCCCCTGCACGGTGGGCACGCCCTCTTCCTGTAATTGCCAGCCACGAAACGGACGGCCGTCGTATTCCACGCCGAGAGCGATGCGCATGAATGCCTCTGATTACGAACGAAAAATATGGGGATGACGCCCCCGTCGACCATTGCTTGCGGGCGTCGGAGGCGGAGATTCTACCAGCCTGCAGCAGAGAACAGGGCGGCCAGCAACACCGGTAACAACCACTGTGCGGGGGACGGCGTTCGCGGCCGCGGAACCTCGAGGGTCTGCAGGGGGGCCGTCTCCGCCATCAGCAAGACCTCCTCGAGCAGGCGGCCAGCGGTACGGGTAATGCTAGCCAAGCGGGCGCGCAGGCCCACCTGCCCTCCCTTGGGCACCTCACGCTGACGATAGATCACCTGTACCCCCTCCACCGCCTCCAGGGTGAGGGCGATACGCACCGCCAAGCGCTCGCGCGGCAGACCGACCCACGCCAGGGGCCAGAGACACCAGAGGATGGCCGAGATCAGATCGCGCCGCTCCGTGGTGCGCAGGAGCAGATTGACGGCGAGTACCAGCAGGACCAACGCGGTGAGGCGTTGGGCACCCTCGGCGATGCCCTCATAGGTCGGCCCCCATACCCAGTCGGTGAACAGCAGCCTGCCCGGGGTGAACAACAGGTAGACCACAGCGATGGAGAGAAAGAACCAACGCATGCGACGCAACATGCGCAAAGCCGGTGTCAGCGTCGAGCGCGGCAGGCCGAGATGGCTGAACAGCAGTAAAAAGGCACCCAAGGCCTGCTGTAGTGCCCCGCCGAAGGTCACGGCGGTGGCAAAGACGAGAAAACTGACGATCTTGATGACGGGGTCGATCACAGGCCCGATTCTGCGGCATAACGAAAAACGGCGCACCCCCGAGAGGAGTGCGCCGTGGTTCTGGTCTGTCGATTTCTAGGCCATTTTCTCCAGCAACTCCTTGGCCTGCTGCTGCTGCTCCGCGTCACCCTCCTCGAGGACTTCGTCGAGGATACTGCGGGCACCGTCGTTGTCGCCCATATCCACATAGGCGCGGGCAAGGTCGAGCTTGGTGCCGATCTCGTCCACCTCGGCGAAGATGTCCTCGTCGAGCAGGGCGTCTTCGGCCTGGGGCTCGGGTTCGGCACTGGCCAGATCCCGCTCGACACCCTCTTCCAGAGTGGCCTCCGTCAGGCTGAGGTCTGGCATCTCCAGGTCGTCGACCGTGATGTCCACGGCTTCCTCGGTCACCGCGACCTCCTCCAGCCCCTGTTCGGCGCCCATGTCCTGCAGGTCTAACTCGATGGCCTCGTCGGCCACCTCGTCGACCATTTTGGCGACGTCCTCCGTCTCGGCAGACGCAGCGGTCTCGGAAGTGCTCTCGTCCTGCTGTGCCAAGGCCGACTCGTCCAGTTCGAAGGCGATCTCGTCCGTGGGTGTCTCGTCGACGGACTCGGTCTCGAAGTCGAAATCGAGCCCTTCGTCGGCCTTCGCCGTGTCTTTCTCGGCCTCACCCGCGAGGGATTCGTCGAGAGATTGCAGGTCGAAATCCAGCCCTTGGTCTTCGCCGGCTTCGGCGACGGTCTCGGTCTCATCCGTCTTCAGATTGAAGTCGAGACTGGAGACGTCGAAGTCCAGCCCATTGTCGTCCTGCGGCGGCTTGCTCTCGGCCACCACCTCGGCGACGTCCACCTGCGCCGCATCGGCTACAGCAGAGTCGGATTTGGCCGGCCCGCTATCGACGCCCATCTTTTCCATCTCGGCATCCAGGTCGAATACACCACTCTCATCGGCAGCAGTCGATTTCTCCCCCTCGTCCAAGGCGGAGGAGTCGAGGTCGAAGTCGAAGTCCAGCAGGTCTTCGTCACCGGCCTTGTCGCTGCTCGCGAGTTCCTCTTGCAGGTGTTCGGCAGAGACACCGCCGAAGAGCGGATTGCCCGGGCAGAGCTGGCTGCCCATGGTGACGGCCTTGGCCCACAGGGGGTCGTTCTCGTCGCCCAGGGCGTCGTGCAGTTCCTGGGCCTGCTTCTCGAAGTTCTCCACGTCCTTGGTGGCGAAGTAGATCTCCAGCATCTTCAGCTTGAGGTCGTTCCGCTCGGGGGCCTTCTCCATGGCATCGCGGATGATCTCCTCCGCCTGCTGATGGCGGCCATAGGCCAGATAGACGTCGGCCTCGGCGATGGGATCCACCTCGGCATTGTCGGTCTGGATACCGCTCATGTCGCTGATCTCGCTCATGGCGAAATCGCTCACCATGGAGCTCTCGCCGCCGGCGGCGGCTGCCGAGGCAGCAACGGCGGCGCTGTCCGGTCCGGCACCCTCCCCCACATTGAGGATGCTCTCCTGAAAACCGTCCTGCATCTTGCGGCGACGCACGACCACCAGGCCGACGATGGCCAGCACGATGGCCCCCAGACCGCCGTAGATCAGCAGGGGATTGTCCAGCAGGCTGGGTTCGGGGGTGGCTGCCGGGGCCGCAGTCGGCGCGGCCGCCGGGGCTTCTGCCGGCAGTGCCGCCGGGGCAGGCGTGGCGGCCGGAGCGGCCTCGCTCGTCGCGGACGGTGCCTCGCTGGCAGGCGTTTCTGTCTCGACCGGGGTGGCTGCCTCAGCGCCCTCGGTAGCAGGCTGGGCCGCAGGACTCTCGCCCCCCAGTTGCTGCTGCAGGGCCAGCATCTCGTCATCCTTGAGGGTGATGAGGCGCTGCATGGCTTGCATCTGTTTCTCCATCTCGGACAGACGAGCCTTAAGCTCCTCCGTCTCCTGACGGGTGGCATCCAGCGCCTCGGCGGCCAGGACCAGGTCTTGGCGCAACTGGGCGACATCGCCCTCACCGGCGCCACTTCCGGCGCCCTCGGCACCCGGTGCCACCAGCTTGAGGCTGGCCTTG
>JANTGX010000267.1 GCA_024762755.1 Gammaproteobacteria bacterium | reverse complement strand
TCGGCCCGCGTGCCGCTGACCGCCAAGCTGGTGGCGGACATGATCACCACCGCCGGCGCCGACCGGGTGCTGACCGTGGATCTGCATGCCGACCAGGTGCAGGGCTTCTTCGACAAGCCGGTGGACAACATCTATGCCTCGCCCATCCTGCTCGGCGACATCTGGCGTCAGGAATATCCGGGGCTGATGGTGGTCTCGCCGGACGTGGGCGGTGTGGTCCGCGCCCGAGCCTTGGCCAAGCGCCTGGACGATGCCGATCTGGCCATCATCGACAAGCGCCGCCCGCGCGCCAACGTGGCCAAGGTGATGAACATCATCGGCGACGTCGAGGGCCGCTCCTGTGTCCTGGTGGACGACCTGGTGGATACCGCCGGCACCCTGTGCAAGGCCGCCCAGGCCCTGAAGGAGAACGGTGCCTCGCGGGTCATGGCCTACTGCACCCATCCGGTGCTCTCCGGCCCGGCAGTGGAGAACATCGAGCACTCGGTGCTCGACGAATTGGTGGTGACCGACACCATCCCGCTGAGCCCCGCCGCGGCGGACTGCGCGCGTATTCGTCAGCTCTCCATCGCTGAGTTGCTGGCCGAGACCATGCGCCGGGTGAGTAGCGAGGAGTCGGTCAGCTCGCTGTTCATGGATTGACGGACACGGAGCCGTTGCAGGCGCTCATCAACCTCATTATTCGCGCGGCTCGGCCGCGCGGTAATCCATGCCCCTGGTCGCAAGGGGCGTGGTTTTTTGTCATCACAATTGGAGCAATACCATGAAGATCGATTTCACCCTGGCCGCTGAGAACCGGACCGACGTGGGGAAAGGTGCGAGCCGCCGCCTGCGCCGTGCCGGCAAGATCCCTGCCATCATGTATGGTTCGGGCGAAGACCCCGTCGCCCTGTCCCTGGACCACGACAGCTTCATGCATCGCCTGGAGCACGAGGCGTTCTATTCCCACATCCTCACCATCACCGTCGACGAGGGAAAAAAGTACAAGGCCGTGCTCAAGGACATGCAGCGCCACCCGGCGAAGAACCGCATGTTGCACGTCGACTTTCTGCGTGTGGGCGAGAACGACATCATCCACATGTCGGTGCCCCTGCACTTCCTGGGTGAAGACGAGGCCCCCGGGGTCAAGGCCGGCGGCCTGGTCTCCCGTCTCATGAGCTCGGTGGAGATCGTCTGCAAGGCCGGTGATCTGCCCGAATACCTCGAGGTGGACCTGTCTGGTCTCGATGTCGGCGACACCCTGCACCTGAGCGACATCAAGCTGCCCGAGGGCGTGCAGATCGCCGCCTTGCAGCAGGGCGAGGAGTACGATCAGCCGGTGGTCAGCATCCACATGCCGCGCGGTGCCGCCGAGGAAGAGGCCGCGGTCGAAGAAGAGGAAGCCGGCGAGGAAGCGCCCGCCGAATAAAGGCGTCTTCGCGCGCGATCAGGAAAGCCGACGTTGTCCACGCCTGTGCAGCTCATCGTCGGTCTGGGAAATCCCGGACCGAAGTATGCGCAGACGCGGCACAACGTCGGCTTTCTTTTTGTCGATGAACTGGCGCGCGCGCAGGGTGTCTCATGCCGTCCCGAGGCCAAGTTTCATGGCGAGGTCTGCAAGGTGCACCTCGCTGGGCGCGAAGTCTGGTTGCTCAAGCCCGGGACCTTCATGAACCGCAGCGGTCAGGCGGTGGCCGCCCTGGCGCGGTTCTACAAGATCCCCGCCGAAGCCATCCTGGTGGTCCACGACGAGTTGGATATCCCCGCCGGACAGGTGCGCCTGAAACAGGGTGGTGGCCACGGGGGCCACAACGGTCTGCGCGACATCATCCAGCAACTCGGCAGCCGCGATTTCCTGCGCCTGCGCATCGGCATCGATCACCCCGGCACGGCCCGTGAGGTGACCAACTATGTGCTGGGCAAGCCGAGCCCCGAGCAGCGTCAGCGCATCGAGGCGGCCATCGACGAGGCCCTGCGCGTGCTGCCGCAGATCATAGAGGGTGACCTGGCGCCGGCCATGAACCGGCTGCACAGCCTTAAATAGACAGGAAATAGACGGATGGGCAGGCCGGGAGACGCGTGAAGCCTCCCAGCGGACCCCGCGGCACACCCGCCCACCTCTGCACAGCGTAACGAGAGAACACAGACATGGGATTCAAATGCGGTATCGTCGGCCTGCCCAACGTGGGTAAATCGACCCTTTTCAACGCCCTCACCAAGGCCGGCATTCAGGCCGCCAACTACCCCTTCTGCACCATCGAACCCAACGTGGGCGTGGTGCCGGTGCCGGACCCGCGTCTCGACGCCCTGGCCGAGATCGTCAAGCCCGAGCGGGTGCTGCCCACTACCATCGAGTTCGTCGACATCGCCGGCCTGGTGGCCGGTGCCTCCAAGGGCGAGGGACTGGGCAACCAGTTCCTCGCCAACATCCGCGAGACCGACGCCATCGCCCACGTGGTGCGTTGCTTCGAGAACGACGACGTGGTGCACGTGGCGGGCAAGGTCAGCCCCCTGGACGACATCGAGGTGATCAACACCGAGCTGGGCCTGGCCGATCTGGAGTCGGTGGAGAAGGCCATCAACCGCCAGGCCAAGGTGGCCAAGTCGGGTGACAAGGAGGCCAAGGCACGGATGGCCGTGCTCGAACCCCTGCGCGCCCATCTCGACCAGGGCAAACCGGCGCGCACCCTGGCGATGGACGACGAGCAGCGTGCCCTGCTGCGCGACCTGCACCTGCTCACCATCAAGCCCACCCTGTATGTCGCCAACGTCGCCGAGGACGGCTTCGAGAACAACCCGCAGCTCGACCAAGTGCGCGTCCTGGCCGCCGAAGAGGGTGCCGAAGTGGTCCCCGTTTGCGCCGCCATCGAGGCCGAACTGGCCGAGCTGGAGGACGAAGAGAAGGCGGAATTCCTGCAGGAGCTGGGCCTCGAGGAACCCGGTCTCAACCGCGTCATCCGCGCCGGCTACAGCCTGCTGCACCTGCACACCTACTTCACCGCCGGTGTGAAAGAGGTGCGTGCCTGGACCGTGCACATCGGCGCCACCGCGCCGCAGGCCGCCGGCGTCATCCACACCGACTTCGAGAAGGGCTTCATCCGTGCCGAGGTCGTCGCCTACGACGATTTCATCGCCTGCGGCGGTGAGCAGGGCGCCAAAGAGGCCGGCAAGTGGCGTCTGGAAGGCAAGGACTACGTGGTACAGGACGGTGACGTGATGCATTTCCGTTTCAATGTCTGACTCATCCCCATACAGCGCCACGACGCTGGACATGGGGGGCGGGAGAACGTAGAATTCCGCCTCTTTTTCGGGTCGCCCACGGGCCCGCAGAGACGCCGGCAGGTTCATCGCCTCGCCGGCGCATCGACGTTTGGCTACGTAGCTCAGCTGGTTAGAGCACATCACTCATAATGATGGGGTCCCCTGTTCGAATCAGGGCGTAGCCACCATTTTCTCCTTCTCCAAAACCATCCCCGATGGCAGACATCGCCAGCGGGACCCCGCTCTTTGTCGGGGTCCCTGTTGATGGCGCACATCCCTGTGCGCCACCCTGCGGGCGCGCTGCGCGCGTCCCGGCCCGCTCCGGACGGGCCGGTCGAATCAGGGCGTAGCCACCATTTTCCCCCTTCTCCAAAACCATCCCCGATGGCAGACATCGCCA
>JANTGX010000266.1 GCA_024762755.1 Gammaproteobacteria bacterium | reverse complement strand
CGGCCCAATCCAGCAGTCGTCCCGTTCACCGAGGCGGCCGGCAGGCCGCGCAGGGGCGTAGATCCCCGCCAAGGCGCGCCGCAGGACCCCGATTTCGTATCTCTCAAGGAGAATTTATATGTCGGCTAAACATCCCGTCATCGCTGTCACCGGTTCATCCGGCGCCGGCACCACCACGGTCAAGAATGCCTTCGAGCACATCTTCCGCCGCGAGAACATCAATCCCCTGGTCATCGAGGGCGACAGCTACCACCGCTACGACCGCGCCGCGATGAAGAAGGCCATCGAGGAGTTTGCCAAAGAGGGCAAACAGCTCAGCCACTTCGGCCCCGAATCAAACTACTTCGACCTGATCGCCGACACCTTCAAGAGCTACGGCGAGACGGGCAAGTGCCGCCGCCGCTACTACCTGCACAGCGAGGAAGAGGCCGCCGAGCACAACGCCCGCCTGGGCACCAATCTCAAGCCGGGTGAGTTCACTCCCTGGGAGGAGATCGAGGAAGAGACCGACGTGCTGTTCTACGAGGGTCTGCACGGTGGCGTGGTGGATGGCGACGTCGACGTCAGCAAGTACGTCGATCTGCTGGTCGGCGTGGTGCCCATCGTCAACCTGGAGTGGATCCAGAAGATCCATCGCGACAACGCCCAGCGCGGCTATTCCGCCGAGGCCATCGTCGACACCATCCTGCGCCGCATGGACGACTACGTGCACTACATCACGCCGCAGTTCTCGCGCACCGACATCAACTTCCAGCGCGTGCCCACGGTGGACACCTCCAACCCGTTCATCGCCCGTGACATCCCGACGCCGGACGAGAGCTTCATCGTCATTCGCTTCCGCGACTACGACGGTGCCGACTTCCCCTATCTGCTGAGCATGATCGACGGTTCGTTCATGTCCCGCCCCAACACCATCGTGGTGCCCGGCGGTAAGATGGGTTTCGCCATGGAGCTGATCCTGGCGCCGCGCATCCACCAGCTGATCGAGGCCAAGAAGAAGGCCTGATCCCCACCGCTGGACACGAAAAAGGCGAGGTCGTCAGCGGCCTCGCCTTTTTCGTGTGCGGATTCCGGACCCGCATCTCGCCAAGGCCTCAGGCGGTGGACGATTCCGCCAGCAAGGCGCCAGTGAAGATGACCAACGCACGCACCAGCAGGATCCCCTTGGCCTGGGCGCGGTGTTCCTTGCGCGCGATCATGACCGCCTCGGCGTCCTGCGCCGCAGTGCCGCTCCGGCGCAGCACCCGGGCGCTCTGGATCTGCACGGCATAGAGGACATACAGGGCGACCAGCAGGCCGAAGTGGGTCCACACACCGAAGGAGAGGATGTCGCCCTCCTCGATCAGGCGACGACCCCAGTCGCGGGTGAGCACCAGGTAGACGGGCATGAGCACGTCGAAGAGTATGACCAAGCTCATGATGGCCGCGTGAAAGCCACGCCTGCGGTGGCCATAGATGGCGATGAGCATGAGCCCGTATGTGATGGTGGCGGCGATGACCGTTCCAGCCAGCATGGCGTGATTCCTCGACGGTGCGCGCCGGTGGCGCGGGGACAGAAACGCCGAGGGTAGCACGCGACATCGACGGCGATGAAACCGCTTGGCGACCCTGCGCCGCCTTGACTCGGCGCCATCATCCCGGTTTAATACGCCTTCCTCGCTGGCCGGGTAGCTCAGTTGGTAGAGCAGAGGATTGAAAATCCTCGTGTCGGCAGTTCGATTCTGTCCCCGGCCACCATTTCCTGCTTTATTCAGTCGCACTCCCCGTTAACCCCCCGTTGCGCCCTCCGTTACGCCCCGGGTTACACCCCTGATCCACACCCTCAGTCCCGGTTGATCTTGTCGCGTCCTCTTCGTATCGCCACGCAGGGCCGTCTCTGTGCCGAGCAAAGTGGGACGGCCGATCTTGGCCGCCCTCCTCCGGCGCCGTAGATCTGCCCTAAACCCGACAGATTCCTAGGCCCCGTCCGCCGCTTGTGGCAGGCTAGTGCGCCATGTCCATTCTCGAAGATCTTTACCAAGGCCTGCACGCCTATCTGCCAGGGGTGATCGCCGCCCTCTTGGTGCTGGCCGCCTTGTTTACCGCCTATCGGCTGCTGTTGGGGCGGCATCCCAACCTCGGCGCCGAGGCCCGGCTGCCGCGCCAGCTGGCGCTGTTGGGGCTGAGCATCGCCGGCCTGCTGCTGGTGCTGCTGCTGTTCCCCATGTCGGATACCACGCGCGGGCAGGTGCTGAGCCTGTTCGGCATCGTCCTCACGGGTGTCATCGCCCTCTCCTCCACCACCTTCGTCGCCAACGTCATGGCGGGTCTCATGTTGCGCGTGATCCACAGCTTCAGCCCCGGCGATTTCCTGCGCGTGGGCGAACAGTTCGGCCGGGTCACCGAGCGCGGCCTGATGCACACGGAGATCCAGACCGAGGAACGTGATCTCACCACCCTGCCCAATCTGTACCTGGTCACCCACCCGGTCACCGTGGTCCATGGCAGCGGGACCATCATCGCGGCCACCGTCTCCCTCGGTTACGACGTGGCGCGTACCCAGGTGGAGGACCTGCTTAAGCAGGCGGCGGCGGAGGTCGGTCTGGAGGAGCCCTTCGTCCGTGTCGAGGAGTTGGGTGACTATGCCGTGGTCTATCGCGTCGCCGGTTTCCTGCCCGAGGTCAAGCAGCTGCTCACGCGGCGCTCGAACCTGCGCAAGGCCATGATGGACGTGCTGCATGGCGCCGGTATCGAGATCGTCTCGCCCAGCTTCATGAACCAGCGGCAGCTGCCGGAGAATCGACGCTTCATCCCGCCGCAGCCGGTGGTGGAGACGCCGCCGGAGACCACCGAGGCACCCGAGGAGATCATCTTCGACAAGGCCGAAGAGGCCGAGCAGAAGGAGCATGCGCGTCAGGAGTTGGCCGAGGTGGAGAAGGAAATCGACGAGCTGAAGGCCGAGGAAAAGACCGTGGGCGAGGCCCTGCGGCCCGGGCTGGAGCGCCGTTTGAGCGACGCCGAGCGACGTCGTGAGACGTTGCTTCGACAGCTCGGCGAGGACGACGCCGAGGCCTGAGGCGCCGTCGGCAGGCGCCCCCTACCCGGGGTTACGCGCCAGATACCAGCGCAGCGTCTCCGCCAGACCCTCGGCGAAGCCGGTACGCGGCGCCCAGCCCAGTTCCCGGCAGGCCTTGCTCCCGTCCACGGCATAGCGTTGGTCGTGTCCCGGTCGGTCGGCGACGAAGCGGATCAGCTCGCCGTAGGGGCGCCCCCGTGGCTGCATCTCGTCGAGCAATCGGCACAGCCGTTGCACCAGGTCAATGTTGCGCCAGGCATTACCCGCCCCCAGGTTGTACGTCTCCCCCACCCGTCCACGTTCGAGGATCGCCGCCAGACCCCGACAATGGTCCTCCACCGCCAGCCAGTCACGCACGTTTCGGCCATCGCCGAAGACCGGCAGTGGCCGCCCAGCCAAGGCGCAATGGAGCATGTGCGGGATCAGCTTTTCCGGGTGCTGGGCGGGGCCGAAGGTGTTGCTGCCATGGCTGATCAGGGTGGGCAGGCCGTAGGTGTGGAAGGCGGCGCGGGCCAAGTGATCCGCCGCCGCCTTGCTCGCCGCATAGGGGTTGTTGGGGCGGAAGGGGGCCTCCTCGTCGCACGGCG
>JANTGX010000265.1 GCA_024762755.1 Gammaproteobacteria bacterium | reverse complement strand
TGGCCGAACAGGGGGCGACCGTCGGCCAGGCAGCGACCGCCATCCAGCGGTCTGGCCCAACGCTCGCCCAAGAGTCGGCGGGCGATCACCGGGGCACCGTTGGCCGCCACCAACAACGCCATGGCGTAGAGAATCGCCATGCCGTCTTCGGCCGAAAGGCTGTCCATGATCACGGCTGTCCCACTGACCTCATCTCTGGCCCCACAGCGGCAAGCCGGGTCTGAAGCCGCAGGCTGCGACCGACACAGGAAAGCCCGCGGGAATCCATCGGCCCCATGCCACGGGGATGCAACACAATGTATTCATTGAGATATTCCGCCAACTTTGGCAAACGAGAATCAGCAGACGAACGAGGCAGTAGCGCCGTGCATCCTCCGCTTGATACGAACCCATGACACGACCCACAATATTAGTTGACAGTAATATAATGATTGTCTAAACTCAGTTCCAAGTTCTACACCCCCTCTGTAGAACGCATTATGGCCCTGCCCACCTTCGCTCCTCCCTCCTCTGAGCATTGGCAGGGCTTTTTTTTGCCCTGCATATCGGATCGGCTCACGTCATGGCGTAGGCCTCATCCTGGATCACGGCGAGGAAGATCTCGCCGTAGCGCTCCAGTTTCTGTTCACCGACCCCGCTGACGGTATGCAGCTCTCGCAGGCTCTGTGGGCGCAGGGCGGCCATCTCGCGCAGGGTGCTGTCGTGGAAGATCACATAGGGCGGCACGCCCTGTTCCTGCGCCAGCGCCGTGCGGCGATCGCGCAGGGCGTCGTAGAGGGGCTGGTCCAGCGGATCCAGGTCCACCGCCGGCGCGGCGCGTGGCCGCTTCACCTTCTCGGGCTTGCGCTGACGGCGCAGGCGTACACCCTCCTCGCCACGCAGCACGGGACGGCACTTCTCGCTGAGGCGCAGGGTGCCGTAGCCGTCGAGGTCGGTCTGCAGATAGCCCTGGGCCAGCAGCTGACGGAACACGCCGCGCCACTCGGGGCCGCTCAAGCCCTCGCCGATGCCGAAGGTGCTGAGGCGGTCGTGGCCGTTGCGGCGGATGCGTTCGTCGTCCTTGCCCAGCAGCACGTCCACCAGGTAGGCGACGCCGAAGCGCTGGCCGGTGCGGTAGACGCAGGACAGGGCCTTCTGCGCCGTCTCTGTGCCGTCCCAGGTCTCCGGCGGGGTACGGCAGTTGTCGCAGTTGCCGCAGGGTTCCGTCTGCCCCTCGCCGAAATAGGCCAGCAGGGCCTGACGGCGACAGGTGGTGAGTTCGCACAGGCCGAGCATGGCCTCCAGCTTGTGCTGGGCGATGCGCTTGTACTGCTCGCTGCCCTCGCCCTCCAGCATCATCTGCCGCAGGGTGATGACGTCCTGCAGGCCGTAGGCCATCCAGGCATTGGCGGGCAGGCCGTCGCGACCGGCGCGGCCGGTCTCTTGGTAATAGGCCTCGATGCTCTTGGGCAGGTTGAGGTGGGCGACGAAGCGCACGTCCGGCTTGTCGATGCCCATGCCGAAGGCGATGGTGGCCACCACGATCACGCCCTCCTCGCGCAGGAAGCGCTGCTGGTGGGCCTGGCGCACGTCCGCCGGCAGCCCGGCATGATAGGGCAGCGCCACGCGCCCACGGTCGGTCAGCCACTCGGCGACGGCCTCCACCTTCTTGCGCGACAGGCAGTAGACGATGCCGGCGTCCGCCGGGTGCTCGCGCTCGAGGAAGCGCCACAGCTGCTCGCGCGGGTTGGCGCCCTCGCTGATGGCGTAGTGGATGTTGGGGCGGTCGAAGCTGTTGACGAAGACCGCCGCCTGCTGCAGTTGCAGCTGGTCGATGATCTCCTGTCGGGTGCGCGCGTCGGCGGTGGCGGTGAGGGCGATGCGCGGCACCGCGGGGAAGCGCTCGTGCAACACCGACAAGCGCTGGTATTCGGGGCGGAAGTCGTGCCCCCACTGGGACACGCAGTGGGCCTCGTCGATGGCGAACAAAGATACGGCACTCTGATCCAGCAGGTTCAGCATGCGCTCCGTGAGCAGGCGTTCCGGGGCCACGTAAAGCAGGTCCAGCTCACCGGCCTGCAGGGCCTCTTCTGTGGCGCGCGCGCTGGCCGGGTCGAGGGTGGAGTTGAGAAAGGCGGCGCGGATACCCAGCTGGCGCAGGGCGTCCACCTGGTCCTGCATCAGGGCGATGAGCGGCGACACCACCACCCCGCAGCCCGGCCGCACCAGCGCCGGAATCTGGTAACACAGCGACTTGCCGCCACCGGTGGGCATCAGGGTGAGGGCGTCCTGGCCGGCGAGCAGGGCGCCGATCACCTCGGCCTGTGAATGACGAAAGGCGTCGTAACCAAAGACGGACTCGAGAAGATGCTGCGCGCGTTGCATGGGGGTTCGGGCTCGGGAGAATCGGCGGATCGATCCCGCATGATCCGGGTCCGCCGCAGGTGGGTCAACCGGCGCGGCCCGCCAAGCGCGGGATCGCCGCCGGCCCGCCACATCGACGCGCCTTACCGCCGTGACGGCCAAGGCCTATAATGCGCAATCCCTCCGGCGTCCGGTCTCATGCAAGAACACCTGCTATCCCTCCTCATCGGCCTGTTCTACCTGCTCGGCCTACTCGCCGCGGCGGACGCCATCTTCCGCGCCCGCAGCCCGCAGAGCGCCGTGGCCTGGTCGCTCTCGCTGCTCATGTTCCCGCCGTTGGCGCTGCCCCTCTACCTCTTCTTCGGTGGGCGCAAGTTCACCGCCTACCTGCAGTCACGACGTGCCGGTGACGCCGAGATCCACCAACTGGTAGAGCGCCTGGGCAAGGAACTGGCCCCCCACCGCAAACCGGCCCCCGCCGAGATGGCCGTATTCGAGCGCCTCGCCCGTTTCCCCGTCATGCGATACAACGGCGCCCGGTTGCTGATCAACGGCGAGGCCACCTTCGCCGCCATCCTCGAGGCCATCGAACGGGCCGAGGACTATATCCTGCTGCAGTTCTACATCGTGCGCGACGACCAGATCGGCCACGAGGTGCAGCAGGCCCTGATCCGCCGCGCCCGCGCCGGCGTGCGCATCTGTTTCATGTACGACACCATCGGCAGCTATGCCCTGCCCCAGCGCTGGCTCGACGAACTGGAGGCCGCCGGGGTGCACACCGTGGGTTTCGGCCGCCCCACCCTGCGCAAGCTGCACCGCTTCCAGCTCAATTTCCGCAACCACCGCAAGATCGTCGTCATCGACGGCAGCCAGGCCTTCGTCGGCGGCCACAACATCGGCGACGAATACCTCGGCCGCCACCCCGATTTCAGTCCCTGGCGGGACACCCATGTGGCCCTGCGCGGGCCCGCCGTGATCTGTCTTCAACTCACCTTTCTCGAGGACTGGTTCTGGATGACCCAGTCCATTCCCCGCGTCGACTGGCAGCCGGCGCTGGACCCGGACGACGATCAGCAGGTGCTCACCATCCCCAGCGGCCCGGCCGACGAACTCGACACCTGCGCCCTCATGTTCGTCCAGCTCATCCACGCCGCGCGCGAGCGCATCTGGATCGTCAGCCCCTACTTCGTGCCCGACCAGACGGTCATCAGCGCCCTGCAATTGGCGGTGCTGCGAGGCGTCGACGTGCGCATCCTCATTCCCCTCAAGGCCGACCACCGCCTGGTGCAACTCGCCGGCTATTCCTATTTCGAGGAGACCTTGCCCTTCGGCATCCACAT
>JANTGX010000264.1 GCA_024762755.1 Gammaproteobacteria bacterium | reverse complement strand
CCTGCTGATCGTCGACGAAGACGTCGCGCTCCTGCGGGTATTTGACAATCACGTATTCCATCCGGGGCCTCCTGGCGGCGATGGGTCATCGGCTGTGTGCTGATCCACAAGTGTAATCTGACCTGGTCATTCGAATCCGGTCAAGCGGGGGATCGATGGCTGGTTATCGATAAGCCCGCCCTTGGAGCTGATCAGGGCCTGTTGCAGATGCTTCCTGTCCCGGCCAGTTCGGCCAGCTTGCGGCCCTCACGCCAGGGGTGGCTGGAATGGCGTATCCGAAACTCGCGGTCGGTGGTCTCGATCACGCCGAAATCGATGGTGCAGTCGAGCAGGGCGGCACGGTCCGCGCCGGGCTGCATGATCAGCGCGGCCAGGTCCATACCCCGTGGTAATGCGGGGCGCCGCTCCACCGCCTGCATGAACCATTCGCCCACCACCACCCGCAGTCCGCGTCCGTCCGGCGTCGCCCAGGCACCTGATCCCGGTATGGCCGGAGGCTGCCACAGCCATTCCTCCGCATACTCGGCCAGCAGGCCCTGCTCGAGCAGGCATGCGCCGTCCCAATGTACTGTGCCGATATCCGCCAGGTCGGCGGGCGGCTGCAGGTCGATGCTGCGCTGCCAGTGCAGCCGGCTGCCGTCGATGTGCAGCCGGCCGGCGAAGCCCTGCTGGCGGACCAGCCAGGCGAGCTGTTGATTGCTGAGCTGGTCGAAAGCGGTCACGCCGGCGAAGTCCGGCCGGTCGGGTGGCTGGCGCAGGTCCACATAGTAGTCGTCGCCCTGCAGCCACCACACCCGGGTGTCGCGGTCCTCGCCCTGGGCATCGCGCAGCAGGCGGCGACGCCACAGGCCGCGATAACCTCCGGCGGCGGGGTCCATGGTCAGGCGGCGGATGCGCCGGTCGGCTGGTGCAGTTGCGGGATGAGCGTGGTGGTCAGCTGCAGGCGGCCCGAGATCACGCCGCGGCAGGTGGTCATCTCGTCCGCGATGCGTTGCAGCTCGACAGCCGGCCCCTGCACCAGGATCACCTCCATGGTCTGTGAATGCATCAGGTGCACGTGCAGCGAACTGATCACCTCCTCGATGTGGCTGTGCTGCAGCTCGGCCAGGGTCTTCTGCAGCAGGGGCGTGGAGTGGTCGTAGAGCAGGGTGATGGTGCCTGCCATGATCTCGCTGCCCTGCTGTTCCTTGTGGGCGGTGATCTGATGGTTGATCATCTCGCCGATGGCCTGGGAGCGGCTGTCGAATCCCCGTTCGTCCACCATCTGGTCCAGCTGCCGCAGCAGGGGCTCGGGAAGCGAGATGCTGATGCGGCTGACGCCGCTGCCGTTGTGACTCATGGTGCGTCCTCGTCCAGGCTCAGAACAGGTGGCTGTAGCGTGCGATCTCCCAGGCGGAGATGCTCTGGTGATAGTCGGTCCACTCCTGGCGCTTGTACTTGATGAACTCGTCGCGCAGCGCCTGGCCCAGGGTCGCGGTGACGAAGGGGTCGGCCTCGAAGGCATCGACCGCGGCCATCAGATTGTTGGGCAGGAACTCGATGCCGCGCGCGGCGCGCTGCGCCTCGCTCAGCTCGTACAGGTTGTCCTCCTGCGGCCTGCCCGGGTCGATGCCCTCGCGGATACCCTCCAGGCCGGCAGCCAGCGCCAGGGTGGCGGCGAGATACGGATTCACCGCGCCGTCGGCATTGCGCGACTCGCAGCGGCCGCCGCCCATGGGCACGCGGATGGAGTTGGTGCGGTTGTTGGAACCGAAGGAGTTGAATACCGGCGCCCAGGTGAAATAGGGCATGTCGCCCTGGCGCACCAGGCGCTTGTAGCTGTTCACCGTGGGCGCGAAGGCGGCGCACAGGGCCTTGCCGTGCTTGATGATGCCGCCGATGAATTGATAACCCAGCTCGGTGAGGCCCAGCCCGCGCGGGTCGTCGGCCGGATCGCAGGCAAACAGGTTGGCGCCCGTCTCCAGGTCATACAGCGACATGTTGAAGTGGGCGCCGTTGCCGGTCTTGTCGGCGAAGGGCTTGGGCATGAAGGTGGCGATCAGGCCTTCCTCGCGGGCGTACTCCTTGGCCATCAGGCGCAGGAAGGTGTAGCGGTCGCAGGTGGTCAGGGCATCGGCGTACTGGAAGTCGAACTCGTACTGGCCGTTGGCGTCCTCGTGGTCGAAGGAGTAGAGGTCCCAGCCCAGCGCGTTGATGGTGGTGGCCATGCGGTCGAGCCAGCCGAACTGGTGCAGGAAGCCACGGGCGTCGTAACAGGGCTTGGTCAGCTTGTCGTCCGGGTTCGGCACTTCAAGGCTGCCGTCCTCGTGCTGTCTGAGCACGAACAGCTCGGCCTCGATGCCGAGGTTGAAGCCGAAGCCCATCGCGGCCGCCTGGGCCTGGATGTTCTTCAGCGCAACCCGGGTGTTGAGTTCATAAGGCGCGCCCTTGAAGCTGTTGTCCGCCGGCATCCAGGCGACCTCCGGCTGCCAGGGCAGCGGGATGATGTGGTCCAGGTCGGGCACCGAGGCGATCTCGTCGTCGTTCGGTGCCTGGCCCAGGCCGTCCAGGGCGTAGCCGGTGTACAGCTCGGAGCCGTGGGCCATGTGTTCCAGGTGATCGATGGGCACCACCTTGCCCTTGGGGATGCCGTGGATGTCCACGTAGGCGCCCAGGCAGTATTTCACGCCCTTGGCCTTGAGCTCCTGCTGGATGCGCTGGATCTCTTCGCTGCTCTTCATGTCGTGTACTCGTCTGCGGGTTGCACCCGGTCGAAATAGGAATGGGCCAGGGGCGGCTGCTCCTTCATGCCGCGTGCGATCAGTGCGCTCAGGTCGTCCACCATCCAGCCGAACAGCTGCTCGCCGTCGGCCCTGCTGGCCCGGCTGGGGTAGCCGGTGACGCCGTTGCGGCTGGTACGGTTGACGGGGTGGGCGAACACGCTGTCCGTGGTGCGGTCGGGATCGTCGGCAACGGCGATCCTGTCCTCGCGCACCAGCTTGGGGGCAACCGCCTGCATCAGCGCGGTCTCGGCGGCATTGGCATGCCAGTCGCCGGCATCCGCAAAGTGCCTTTCACGTACCCGCTGGCTCAGGGTGGCGCTGCCCAGCAGGGCGACCATCAGGTCGTCGTGTTCGGCGCGCAGCATCTCCAGGGCGCATCTGAGCGGCGCCTGGTTGGTGACATGGCTGTTGACCATGAACAGCCGGCGGAAGCCGGCGGCATGCACCCAGTCGCCGATGTCCTTGACCACGTCGATCAGGGTCTTGGGTTGCAGGGCCAGGGTGCCGGGCCAGCGCCTGGAGTGACCGATGGAGCAGCCGTAGGGCAGGGTGGGCAGCAGGGCGATGCCGGTGCGCTCGGCCGCCGCCGCGCACAGCTGGTCGGCGATCTCCGCATCCATGCCGCAACCCAGGTGGGGGCCGTGCTGCTCGGTGGCGCCGATCGGCAGCAGGGCGCCGTCCATGCCCTGTGCGGGCAGGCGGCCGATCTCTTCCCAGGTGAGCCGGTGCCAGCGGTGCATCAGAAGACGCTCGCCACCGCGTCATCCACGGCGGTCATCCGCACCATGTTGAGGTGGTCCTCGCTCAGGCCGACCTCTTCGGACTGTGGCGGGTGGATCAGTTCCTCCAGCCGCGCCCTGGTGGCGAGAAATTCGGGGCTGAGCAGTTGTTCGGGCGAGCGCGGGTGGGGCACCGGCACCTCGATCA
>JANTGX010000263.1 GCA_024762755.1 Gammaproteobacteria bacterium | reverse complement strand
AGCGAGGCCAAGGCGAACATCTACTATTCGTCGTTTTCCCTGCGCCCCAAGCACCTGGACCCGGCGCGCTCATACAGTTCCAACGAGATCGTCTTCACCGGCCAGATCTACGAACCGCCCCTGCAGTACCACTATCTCAAGCGCCCCTATGCGCTGGCGCCGCTGGCCGCCACCTCGGTGCCCGAGCCCTGGTTCGAGGATGCCCAGGGCCAGCGCCTGCCGCGCGGCGCCGCCAGCTCGCGCATCGCCTATAGCGTCTACGAGATCCATATCCAGCCCGGCATCCGCTACCAGCCACACCCGGCCTTTGCCGTGGACGCCGAGGGTCGGCCGCGGTATCTCGCGCTCGATGCCGCGGCGCTCGAGGACATCCACACCCTGGCCGACTTCGCCGAGACCGGCAGCCGCGAACTGGTGGCCGACGACTACATCTATCAGATCAAGCGCCTGGCCCACCCACGCCTGCACTCGCCCATCTATGGCCTGATGGCGGAGTACATCGTCGGTCTGGGTGAACTGGCGCATCGACTGGACCAGGCCCTCGCCGCCGGACAGGACGGTTGGCTGGACCTGAGGCAGTTCGATCTTCCCGGCGTCGAGCGGGTGGACCGCTACACCTACCGCATCCGCGTGCGTGGCGAGTATCCACAATTCATCTACTGGCTGGCCATGCCCTTCTTCTCGCCCATGCCCCCCGAGGCCGAGCAGTTCTACGCCCAACCCGGCCTGCAGGCGAAGAACATCACCCTCGACTGGTACCCCGTGGGCAGCGGGCCCTATATGCTCGCGGAGAACAATCCCAACCGGCGCATGGTGATGGTGCGCAATCCCAATTTCCACGGCGAGACCTACCCCGAGGAGGGCGCACCGGGCGATCGAGAGGCCGGCCTGTTGCGCGATGCCGGCCGCCCGCTGCCCTTCATCGACAAGGCGGTGTACAGCCTGGAGAAGGAGAGCATCCCGGCCTGGAACAAGTTTTTGCAGGGCTACTACGACGTCTCCGGCATCGGCTCCGACAGCTTCGACCAGGCGGTGCAGATCTCCGGCCAGGGGGAGGCGCAACTCACCGACGAGATGCGCGCCAAGGGCATCCAGCTGATCACCGGCGTCGCCACCTCCATCTACTACATGGGCTTCAACATGAAGGATCCGGTGGTGGGCGGCGACAGTGAGCGGGCGCGCAAGCTGCGTCGTGCCATCTCCATCGCCATCGACTACGAGGAATTCATCAGCATCTTCCAGAACGGCCGCGGCATCCCTGCCCAGGGGCCATTGCCACCGGGCATCTTCGGCTACGAGGAGGGCCCGCAGGGGATCAATCCCTATGTCTACGACTGGGTAGATGGCCGGCCGAAGCGCAAACCCATTAGTGAGGCCCGGCGCCTGCTGGCCGAGGCCGGTTATCCCAATGGGCGCGACGCCGAGACCGGCAAGCCGCTCATCGTCCACCTCGATACCACCGGTGGCGGACCCGACGACAAGGCCCGCCTGGACTGGCTGCGCAAACAGTTCGCGCGCATCGAACTGCAACTGGCCATCCGCGCCACCGACTACAACCGTTTTCAGGAGAAGATGCGCAAGGGTACGGCGCAGTTGTTCCAGTGGGGCTGGAATGCCGACTATCCCGATCCGGAGAATTTTCTTTTTCTGCTCTATGGCCCCAACGGTAAGGTGGACCATGGTGGCGAGAATGCGGCCAATTACCAAAACAGCGAATTCGACCGTCTGTTCCGCCGCATGAAGATCTTGCCCAACGGCCCGCAGCGGCTGGCGGTGATCCGTCGGATGGTGGACATCGCCCGGCGCGATGCACCCTGGGTATGGGGCATGAATCCGAAGCAGTTCAGCCTGTTCCACGCCTGGTATCACAATGCGAGTGCCAATTTCATGGCCAACAACACCCTCAAGTACAAGCGCATCGAGCCAGACTTGCGCGCCCGCCTGCGTGCCGAGTGGAATCGTCCGGTGGCCTGGCCGCTGGCCATCATGGCATTGCTCTTCGTACTCGGTCTGATCCCGGCGGCACTCATGTACCGGCGCAAACTGCAGGCACGGGGGCGGGGCGCATGCTGAACTACATCCTGCGCCGCACCCTGTACGCCATCCCCATCCTCATCGGCGTCAACCTGATCACCTTTTGGTTGTTCTTCGTCGTCAACAGCCCGGACGACATGGCGCGTATGCAGCTGGGCATGAAGCGCGTCACCCCCGAGGCCATCGAACGCTGGAAGGCCGACCACGGCTACGACAAGCCGCTGCTCTACAACGCCGAGGCCAAGGGCATAGACAGGCTCACCGAGACCATCTTCTTCGAGAAGTCCGTCACCCTGTTCGCCCTGGACTTTGGTCGCGCCGATGATGGCCGCGACATCGGCGCCGATATCCAGCAACGCATGTGGCCTAGCTTGGCCCTGGCCATCCCGGTGTTCTTCATCGGCCTGTTGGTCAATATCACCTTCGCCCTGCTCATGGCCTTCTTCCGTGCCACTTATGTCGACTACATGGGCGTGGTGCTGTGCGTGGTGCTCATGTCCATCTCGGCCCTGTTCTATATCATCGGCGGCCAGTATCTCATCAGCAAGGTCATGCACCTGGTACCCATTTCCGGTTATGACGGTGGCTGGAATGCCTTCAAGTTTCTCGCCCTGCCGGTGTTGGTGGGCGTGGTCAGCGGCATCGGTGCCGGCAGCCGCTGGTATCGCACCATCTTTCTCGAGGAGGTCAACAAGGACTACGTGCGCACGGCAAGGGCGAAGGGCCTGGCCGAGCGATCCGTGTTGTTCAAGCATGTGCTGAAGAATGCCATGATCCCCATTCTCACCGGCGTGGTAGTGACCATTCCCATGCTGTTCATGGGCAGTCTGATCACCGAATCCTTCTTCGGTATCCCCGGCCTCGGCAGCTACACCATCGACGCCATCCGCGCGCAGGATTTCGCCATCGTGCGCGCCATGGTCTTTCTCGGTTCGCTGCTCTATATCCTCGGCCTGTTGCTCACCGACCTCTCGTACACGCTGGTCGATCCGCGGGTGCGCCTGTCATGAAGCGGCTCGGTCTGGCGCTCGCCGTCTTGCTGGCCATCGCCCTGGCCCTGTGGTCGGCACCGCTGAAGGTAGTGCTGCTGTGGACCGATGCCCTGGTGTTCCTGCTGTTGGCCACCGTGCTGGTGTTCTTTGCCCGCGTGCGGCGCGTGCCGCACCTGCGCGCGCCCTGGCAACAGGTGTTGCGACGCCCGCTGGCGGCGGCCTCCCTGGTGGTGCTCGCCGCCTACGTGGCCGTGGGTCTGCTGGACTCGCTGCACTTTCGCCAGCAACTGCCCGTGCAGGCCGGCGCGCAGGAAACGCACCAGGCCTATTACGCGGTGGAGGTGTTGAGCCTACTGGACGTGATCGCCACCCCCCTGCGCACACGGCTGGAGAAGACTTACTCCGCACCGCTCGCCACCCACCTCTACAGCAAGGAGACGGTGGTGTTGCCGGACGGGACCACCGCGCGCCTGTATCCCCGGTTGAAATATGGTGGTGCCCACCTCGCCGATCCCGTGGCGGATCGTGATGCCGACATCGCCCGGCGCGCCGCCACCGCCGTGGCCCTCGGCCTGCTTGCCTGGGCCGTCCTGGTGGCCGCTTGGGTGGCATGGCTGGCGCGACGCCATGGACGGGACGCGCGCGCCGAGTTACGCGACATCCTCCAC
>JANTGX010000262.1 GCA_024762755.1 Gammaproteobacteria bacterium | reverse complement strand
CGCGCCCCCGCGGCCTCGGCTGGCGCCTGCTCGCCGCCGCCGCCCTGGGCGTGTGCCTGCCGCTGACCGCCGCGGTGCTGCCCGAGGACCGCGCCGACGCCATGTACCACGGCTATTCCGGCGGCGGCCTGGACGTCAACGGCCCCTCCATCCTGGCGCGCAAGCAACTGGGCAAGTTCAGCTCGTGGTTCGGCAACTACTATGTGGACTCCATCTCCAGCGCCACCATCGACGTGGTGACCACCGCCAGCCCCTACGAAGAACGCCGCGTGGAGAAGACCCTGGGCGGCGACTTCCTCTACGAGAAGACCCTGTTCAACCTCTCCGCCACCAACAGCGAAGAGACCGACTTCATCGCCAACAGCGCCAACTTCGGCATCAGCCAGTCCTTCTTCGGCGACCTCACCACCCTCAGCCTGGGCTATGGCCGCGGCTGGGACACGGTACGCCGGCGGGACCCCAGCGGCGTCGGCGCCGACCCCAGCTTCGAGAAGAAGGCCTATCGCCAGCGCTTCCGCGGCGGCCTCTCGCAGGTGCTGAGCAAGAACATGCTGCTCAACCTCAACTACGAACTGATCACCGACGAGGGCTTCCTCAACAACCCCTACCGCTCGGTCCGCTTTCTCGACGGCAGCGGCGGCTACAGCTATCAGTCGGAGGTCTACCCCAACACCCACACCAGCCACGCCCTGGGGCTCAAGGTTCTCTACTACCTGCCCTATCGCGCCGCCCTGCATGGCGAGATCCGGGGCTTCACGGACACCTGGGGGGTCAACGCCATGCTCGGCGAGATCGGCTATACCCACCCCCTGGGCAAGGCCTGGACCCTGGAGGCCGCCTACCGCTACTACCGCCAGGACCGCGCCGACTTCTACAGCGACCTGTTCCCCCGTCAGGACGCCCAGAACTACCTGGCGCGCGACAAGGAGCTGAGCACCTACGACAATCACAGCATCGGTCTCGGTGCCAGCTGGCACTTCGCCAGCCACGGCTGGGGCTTCATCGACCGCGCCAGCCTGAACGTCAAATACAACTACATCCGCTTCAACTACCAGGATTTCCGTGATCTGCGCGTCGAAGGCGTCCCCCCCGGACAAGAGCCCCTGTACAGCTTCGACGCCCACGTCTACCGCCTGTTCGTCTCCATCTGGTACTGATTGCCAAGGAACCACCATGCCCACTGCCGCCCACTTCATCGCCCGTCTCGGTCTCGCCCTGCTGCTGCTCATGGCCAGCACCGGCATCCCTGCCGCCGAGGCCACCCCGGACACCCCGCCGCCGGCCGGTCCGACGGCCACGGCCGCGCCTGCGCCCACCAAGGCCGCCCCGGCGAGCGACGAACGCAGCCTGGATGCCCGCGTGCAAGACCTGAAAAAGGAGGTCAAGGCCCTCAACCGCGACCTGTTCATCCTCGAAGAGGAGCTGCTGTTCCCCTCCAACACCCAGCTGGCGGTGTTCCTCTCCGTGGATGTGGGCAGTTACTTCCGCCTCGACGCCGTGCAGCTGAAGATCGACGGCAAGGAGGTGGCCAACCACCTCTACACCGCGCGCGAGCTGGATGCCCTGGAGCGCGGCGGCGTGCAGCGTCTGTGGCTGGGCAACGTGAAGAGCGGCGAACACGAGCTGGTGGCCACCTTCGTCGGCCCCGGACCCAACCAGCGTGACTACAAACGGGCCACCAGCCACCGCTTCAAGAAGGGCTCGGCGGCCAAGTACCTCGAGCTGAAGATCGTCGACAAGACCCACAAACTGCAGCCGGAATTCGTCGTGCGGGAGTGGGAGTAACCCGTGAGACCCCTGCTCCGCCCCTCTCTTCGCCTGCGCCGTCTCGCCCTCGGCCTGCTCCTGCTGGCCGGCAGTGGCCCGGTGCTGGCCGACGAGCCGCACGTGGTGCGCGACCCCTACTACGGCGAGGCCCTGTACCAGTTCTATCAACAGAAGTACTACACCGCCGCGGTGCATCTGCTCACCGCGCGCCAGCGCGAGCTGCTGCCCCACCACGACGCCGAGGCGCAACTGCTGCTCGGCGGCATCTACCTCTCCTACGGCCTGCACGACGAGGCGGAACGCCTGTTCACCGTCCTGCTCGATGCGCAACAACCGCCGGCGGTGCACGACCGCGCCTGGTTCTATCTGGGCAAGATCCGCTACTACAAGGGCCTGTATGCCAAGGCCGACGAGGCCTTCGCCCACGTCGGCGAGCACCTGGAACCCGCCCTGCGTGAGGAATTCCGCACCCTGCGCGCCAACCTGCTGATGGCCCGGCAGCAGTATGCCGAGGCGGCGAAGTCCCTCGAACCCCTGGCCGACGACGACGATGCCCAGGCCTGGTATGCCCGCTTCAACCTGGGCGTCGCCCGGGTGCGCGGCGGCCAGGCCGCCGAGGGGCGGGCGGCCCTCGAACAGGTGGGTCGCCTGCGCAGCGACGACCCCTACCTCAAGGCCCTGCGCGACAAGGCCAATCTGGCCCTCGCCTACAGCCTGCTCAAGAGCGAACCGGCGCGCGCCCGCGCCTACCTGCTGCGCGTGCGCCTCAACAGCCCCTTTGCCGACAAGGCCCTGCTCGGCCTCGGCTGGGCCGAGCTGGAGCTGCAGCATGTCGACCGCGCCCTGGTACCGTGGGACGAGCTGGCCAGCCGCCCGCCCGTCTCCCTGGCGGTGTTCGAGGCCCTCCTGGCGCGGGGCTACGCGCGCGAGCTGCTCGGCGCCTACCCGCAGGCCATGGCCGCCTATGGCGAGGCCATCGAGCGCTATCAAAACGAACTCCGGGCCCTCGATGCCAGCCGCCTGGCGGTCGACCAGGGCCGCCTGTGGGACGACCTGCTGGGCCAGGTGGCGGGCGACCAGATGGGCTGGTTCTGGGAGACCGAGCTGCTGCCCGACACCCCCGAGGCCCGCTACCTGCCCGGCCTGATGGCCAGCAACGGCTTCCACGAGGCGATCAAGAACCTGCGTGATCTCAACTTCCTGCAGGCCCGCTTGCGGCGCTGGGCCGACGAGATGCCGGCCTACGACAACATGCTGGATCTGCGCCGCGAGACCTATGCCGCCCAGCTCGACCGCCTGACCCCGGACGAGACCCTGGCGCGCATCGAGGACATCCGCGCCAGCCGTGACCGCTACGCCCTCGAGCTGGCCGAGATCGACGCCGAGGGCGACGCCCTGGCCCTGGCCAGCGAGAAAGAGCGCCAGCTGCTGGCCCGCCTGCAGCGCATCGAAGACCGCCTCTGGCGCCTGCGCGAGCATCGCCGCATCGGCGCATACCGTGAGCGCTACCGCTTCTTCAAGGGCCTGCTGGAATACGATATCCGCAGCACCTACCCGGCCCGCCGCTGGCAGGTACAGAAGGCCCTGCGCTCGCTGGACCGGGAGTTCGAGCAGACCCTGGCCGCGCAGGCCTCCCTGCAGCAGGCGCGGGCCCAGGCCCCCGCCGGTTTCGAGGGTTTCGGCCAGCGCATCGACGGCCTGCGCGGCCGCATACAGGGCCTCAGCGAGGGCGTCGATGCGGCCTTCGCCGAACAACGACAGGCCCTGCAGGGGTTGGCCGACCAGGCGCTGAACCGCCTGCGTGGACAGTTGGTGGACTACCTCGACCGGGCCCGCTTCTCCCTCGCCCACCTGCAGGATCTGGCCGCCCAACAGACCGAGACCCTCGAGCCCGCCGAACAGGCCGGGCCGGCGGCGGCCGCCGGGGAGGCCC
>JANTGX010000261.1 GCA_024762755.1 Gammaproteobacteria bacterium | reverse complement strand
CCACTGTTGCCTCGACTACCGCCTCGACGCCGGCACCATCACCGTCACACGCCAACCCGACGTGCCCCTGATGGTGGTCCAGGCGGAAGACTGAGGCCCTTCGGCACCGACGCCTGGCCTAGGTGGGTCACGGGATGACAGATTAAAAGATCCGTGAATCAGTGCTGTAGCGAGACGACTTCAAGTAAACCCTGATCAGTCCGTCCCCCCGGCATTCGCCGGTGACGGTGCGGAATCGATCAGGGGATTCTCTGCGCCGGTTCGTGGGGCCCGGCTGGACGCCCTGGCAGCGTCATCAGGCGCTCAGGTTGCGGGGCACGAAGGAGAGGCTGCGCAGGCTGTGCTTGTAGGGCGACTCTCCCAGCTTGCGCACCTGGGCGATGCCGAGTTTGTAGTGGTAGTTGCCGGTGACGGCGTCCACCACAGCGCCCTGCAGGCTGTTGGTGGGTTGCCACAGGTTGAGGAAGTTGCTGAACAACACACCGCGCTTGATGGCTGGGGTGACCATGGTCACGGCGGTGACCGCCGCGCGGCCCAGTTCGATGTGCCCCTGCTCGAGCAAACGCTCGAACTGGAACTGGTCCGCGCTCACCCCCAGGATCGTGTCCTTGAAGGTGGGCACGCGCTCGTTGTAGAGCATCACCAGGTCGCCGGACTCGATGCCACGCGCGGCGGCGTCCTCGGGGTGGATCTCGACGAACTGGGTGTTGGCCGGCCAGCGCTGGGCGATGTAGGCGCGGCGCTCGGTGTCGTCGAAGCCGGACTGCCAGATCTCGTTGACGCGGCCGTTGGTGTGCCACAGCTCGTCGCCGCGCGGGCGCAGCCAGTGCCAGTAGTCGGCCACCAGCGACCAGGGGTGCTTCTGCAGATTGACCTTGCCGGTCTGGCTGTTGAAATGGGTCAGCTTCTTGTTGTGGAAGTTGGCCCCGCGCGGCCCGTCCCGGCCCCACTTTCTCTCCAGGTCGGCCTGCGTCAGGGTGGTGTCGTGCAGGCGCTGGGTGCCGTGTAGCTCGCCCGTCTCGTAGTTGTAGAACACCGGACCCTGGATGCCATCGGTGCCCATGGCGCGCAGTCTCTCGTGCAGGGTGCTGCCCTCGCGCTGGGCTGCCACCTTGATCATGTGGAAGGCCTTACGGCTCTTGCGCGAGAAGCGCGACATCTCCTCCGCTACCTCGTTGCTGTCGGCCCAGTCGTAACCCTCGAAACCCATGCGCCGGGCGATGCCGGCGATGATCCGCCAGTCGGGTCGCGCCTCGCCGGGCGGATCGTAGAACTTGGCGTAGAGACGCAGGCGGCGTTCGCCGTTGGCGCGCATGAAGTCCTCCTCGCCCCAGGTGGCGGCGGGGAAGACGATGTCGGCATAACGGCTGCCGATGGGGTCGCGCAGGTAGATGTCGTGGTCCCACACCACCATGCCACCGCTGTCGGCGCGGCGCTTCAGGGTGTCGATGATGGCCTGCTTGTCGTGGCTGCGAACCTGGTGGGGGTTGAGGGTGACCAGCTGCTCGAAGCGCTCGCGCAGGCCGGCCGAGCCGGCCATGGACTGGATCCAGGTGGTGCCGATGACGTGCGCCAGACGCACGTGACCCGACTTCAGCCAGCGGTCGAGATCCAGTGGCCGCCGGCGCCGCCCGGGCACCTTTTCCGGTGACTTGTTGCGCGGGTAGCGGCCGCCATTGAGCCCGCCGCGTTGATGCCCGCCGAAGCGCCCCACTACCTGACCCGGCCGACCGCCGGCGCCGCACAGGGTGGCGAGGCTGGCGATGGCGTTGGTATTGGGCGTGTTGGCCGACCAGTAGCAGCCCTTTTCGATGCCGAAGGAGGCCTTCGGACGGCTGCCATCGGCGCGCGGTTTGGCCAGCCATTCGGCGGCCTGGTAGATCTTCTCCACGGCGATGCCGGCCAGCTCGGCGGCGGTCTCCGCGCGGTACTCGTCCTGCGCGAACAGCCACTCGCGGTAGCCCGCGAGGCCACCGGTCTCGAACAGGCCCCAGGTGGTGCGCCACTGCCAGGGGGTATTGCGCGTGCCCTGACCAAAGCCGGAATCGGTCTCCCAGCGGTTGTTCACCCACTGCTCGATCCAGGCCTGATCCTGCCAGTCGTTCTCCAGGATGATGCGGGCGATGGCCCCCAGCACCGGGGTGTCGGTGCCGGGATCGAGGTCGATGTGCAGGCCCCGCCCCAGCTTGCGGGCGAAGGTCATGCCGCCAGTCTCGCGTGGATTGAAATAGATCACGCGCATGCCGCGCTCGATGGCCGGCTTGATCCACTGGGTGAAGAGCACGGTCTTGGTCTCGTAGGGATCGGTCCCCCCGATGAGCAGGGTATCGGCGGCCCCCCAGTCGGCGTAGCTGGGGGCGAAGTTGTCGAAACCGGCATCGCGATAGCCCGGTGTGGAGGTGGAACGGATGGGGGTGTCGTGCCAGCTCCAGGCGGCGGTGTTGAGGTCGCGGAAGGAGAAGCGCGTGATGGCGTACATGTTCTCCATGAACTGATAACCGTAAGTCTTTACGCCGTATGCATTTGCTCCGTGCCGATCGAGCACATGCCGGCCGACGGCGGCGGCGATGTCCAGGGCGAAGTCCCAGGTCACCGGCTGCAGGATGCCATGGATGCGTACCAGGGGGTGCTTGAGGCGGTCGTGGGTCGGGCTGTCGGGGTTGTACACCTTCTGTGCGATACAGCCGCCGCGGATGCTGGCGTCGCCGTTGAGATTCACCGCCTGGGTCTGCTTGTCCGGGGTGATGACCACGTGATGCGGCCGTCCGCGGTGCATCACCACGTTGTGCTGGGTGGGCGCCACCCAGTCCTCGGTGGCGGCGCTGGGGAAGTCGATGCCAAAGGCGTTGTCCGCGGCCTTCGGCCCGCCGGCCGGTCGCCCCACGGGCCAGCGATAGACCTTGTAACCGCAGGCCACGATGCAGTAGTCGCAGGCGGTGGTCAGCACCTCGCAGTCGCGCGGCGGCAGCGGCGCGTGATCCTCCGGCAGGTAGTACTCGGTGCTCATGCCCCCTCCCCCGCCAGCAGGTTGTGATGGCGGCCGAACAACAGGCCCATCAGGCCAACGGCGAAGATCTCATCGCCATCCAGTTCCAGCAATACCTGTGGCAGGCTCTCCACCGCCTGACCGGCCACCACGATGCCGTGGCGCGTGAGATCGTAGGTGGTCAGGTGCAGTGGGCACTGGCCGAGGATACGGTGCGGACCCTCGGCCAGGTAGGTGCCCTGCAGCGGCCCGCCCTGGTGGGTACAGAGATAACTGAAGGCGACCACGTCGCCCTGCGGCCCGATCCCACCACCCCCACGTACCCCGCCCAGCTTGACCAGCATGGAGGCGCTGTTGGCCAGTTCGTCGGGATAGTCGAAATCCACCGGCTGGTTGTCACGCAGGGCGCTGAGCCGGGCGATGAATTTGCGCGGGTACGTCACCACCTGCGCCGGCACCGCCTCGGCGGCATCCGGCCAAAGGCCGCCGATGGTGACGGTGCTGGCCGCCAGGGCACCGGCGCTGGAGAGGAGGAATTCGCGCCGGGTGACGGCGCAGCGCGGGGGCTTCTGGTCTTCTTTACGCATGGTTTTAACCACCTATGACGAGGACGCCGTGTCGAGCTGTTTCATCGATGGACAACAGGGTCCGGTCTGCTTGGCCCGGCGCCCAGGATGGCCAGGGGTGTCGGGTGAAGATCTGCGCCCCTCGTAGGGATTCCGCAA
>JANTGX010000260.1 GCA_024762755.1 Gammaproteobacteria bacterium | reverse complement strand
GACCGCGCCGGGGTGCAGTTCCTCGACGACACCGTGGCACGCACCCGCCTGCGCCTGCGGCGCAACGCGCGGGGCCGCCTGTTGCTCAGCCGCCGCTATGCCTTCGAGTTCACCAGCGATGGCGAACGCCGCTATCCCGGCAGCGTCGAGGTGTTCGGTGCGCGTGCCGAACGGGTCGAGATGGCGGCCTATCGGAGCGAGGACGCGGTGCCGCCGCCCACCGATGAACGCCCTCCATTGCGCAGTTGTACCTCTTGCGCGCCGCCGACGGTGCAGTCCCTTGTGCCGCCGGCCAGCGTCTCCCCCGGCCGCCGCACGGCGCTGCCCGGCACCGCATCCACCGACGAGCGAGACGCGACATCGGCCAAGCCGTCTACCGAGAAGAAAAAGGACAACGTCATCCCCCTGCGTTGATTCTGCATCGACGGTGGCCCCCGCTGCGGCAGGCCATGGGTTAGAATGGGCGGATTTTGCCCCTTCGCGCGTCGAGCATCGCCATGCCCCTTGAACAAGAGCAAGACCAAGAACTAGAGCAGGATACCGACGCCGAGCGCCTGCAGGCCATCAGCAAGTTGCTGGAAGAGGGCACCCTGGCAGAGGTGCGGCAGGAGCTGGAGCAGCTGCACCCGGCGGAGATCGCTCACCTCATGGAATCGCTGCCCCATGAGCAGCGAGACATCGTCTGGGACCTGGTGCACCCGGAGGACGAAGGACACGTCCTGGTCAATCTCAACCACGACGTGCGCGCCCGTCTCATCAAGGAGATGGACGCCAACGAGCTGGTGGCCGCCGTCGAAGGGCTGGATCCCGACGAGTTGGCGGACCTCCTGCCGGATCTGCCCGAGAGCGTGGTCGAGAAGATTCTCGACTCCATGGACGAGCAGCACCGGGCGCGGGTCGAGGCGGTGATGTCCTACCCGGAGGACAGCGCCGGCGGCCTGATGAACACCGACACCATCACGGTGCGGGCGGACATCACCCTCGACGTGGTCCTGCGCTACCTGCGCCGCCTCGGTGACTTGCCGGAGACCACCGATCAGCTCATCGTCACCGACCGCTATGGCCGCTATCTCGGCGTGTTGCCCCTCAGCGCCCTGTTGGTGAACGATCCCAATACCCGCGTCGCCGACGTGATGAAGCGGGATGTGGATCCCATCCCCGCCGACATGCCGGCGCGCGACGTGGCGGCCCTGTTCGAGAAGCGTGACCTGGTCTCGGCGCCGGTGGTGGACGAGAACGGCATGCTGCTCGGCCGTATCACCATCGACGACGTGGTGGACGTGATTCGCGAAGAGGCCGATCACTCCCTCATGAGCATGGCCGGTCTCTCCGAGGAGGACGACATGTTCGCCCCGGTGGTCACCACCTCGCGGCGGCGCACCATCTGGTTGGGCATCAATCTGCTCACCGCCCTGCTCGCCTCCTGGGTCATCGGTCTGTTCGGTGCCACCATCCAGCAGCAGGTGGCGCTGGCCGTGCTCATGCCCGTCGTCGCCAGCATGGGTGGCATCGCCGGCACCCAGACCCTGACCATCGTCATCCGGGGTCTGGCCCTGGGGCAGGTGACGGCGAGCAACTTCCGCCGCCTGTTCAGCAAAGAGGTTCTGGTGGGCTTGCTCAATGGCCTGATCTGGGCCGTGATCATCGCCGGCATCGTGGTCTTTTGGTTCGACGACTGGCAGCTGGGTGGCATCATCGCCGCGGCCATCATGATCAACCTGCTGATCGCCGCCATCGCCGGCGCCCTCATCCCCATCATTCTTCAACGCATGGGGGTGGATCCCGCCCTGGCCGGCGGCGTGGTGCTCACCACGGTCACCGACGTAGTGGGCTTTTTCGCCTTCCTCGGCCTCGCCACCGCCCTGTTGCGCTGACATGTCGCGACCGGTGACTCCCCTGGTGGCCGTGGACCTGGTGATCGAGATGGTCGATCGCCCCGGTCGGCCCATCCTGCTCATCGAGCGTCGCAACCCACCCCATGGCTGGGCCTTGCCCGGTGGCTTCGTCGATGTCGGCGAGCGCCTGGAGCAGGCCGCCGTGCGCGAGGCGGGGGAAGAGGTCAGCCTGGTCGTGCGCCTGAAGGCGTTGCTGGGCTGCTACTCCGACCCGGCGCGGGATCCCCGAGGGCATACGGTGAGCGCCGTGTATGTGGCCGAGGCCCGCGGCGAACCGCGCGCCGCCGATGATGCGGCCGAGGTGCAGTGCTGCCTGCCGCACCGATTGCCGCCGGTGCTGGCCTTCGACCACGCTCTGATCCTGGCCGACTATCGCCACTTCCTGGCCACGGGGGAACCGGCTCCACTGCGTGGCGTCCCCGGGGCCTGACGGCCAAGCGGGCCGTTATGGCCACCGGCCAGGTCGGGAGCTGGACCAGCGAATTTGAGATATAAAAAAGGGCCTCCGAAGAGGCCCTTTTTTCGTTTCAGCCTGAGGCGACTCAGTGCTGGTGTTCGTCGTCGGGGCCATGCACGTGGCCATGCTCCAGTTCCTCGGCGGTGGCGGGACGCACGTCGACCACCTTTACTTCGAAGTTGAGCTGCACGCCGGCCAGCGGGTGGTTGCTGTCCACGGTGACACTGTCGTCGGTGACCTCGGTGACGGTGACCACGGTCAGGTCGCCCTCGGGACCCTGCGCGTGGAATTGCATGCCGGGTGCGATCTCGCCCTCGGGGAAGCGGTCGCGGGGCACGCTGGCGATACGGCTGTCGTCGCGCTCGCCATAGCCCTCGGCGGGCTCGACGGATACGCTCAGTTCGTCGCCGGCGGTCTTGCCGGTGAGGGCGTTCTCCAGACCGGGGATGATGTTCTGTGCGCCGTGCAGATACTGGAAGCTGCCGTCTTCGGACTGGTCGATGACCTCGCCCTTGTCATCGGTCAGTTTGTAGTTGAGGGTGACGACCTTTTCATTTTCGATAGTCATGGGATTCCTTTTTTACGTTGCGTTGATTTTCAGGGCAGATGTCGTGTCTGCGTTGACGATGGTGCGGGGAGACGAGGTCGGCCTGCGGCAGGTGGCGCCGGATTGCGTTAGGGCGAGTCGTGGTTTGCCGCTGGGTTGATGTACTCGGATAGAGTGCAGGTTGATGACAAGGGTTATGGGCGAGAGGTTCCCTGGGGCCGTCTGGCCTGCAGGTAGGCGGCCTCGGAGAGCTGGCTCCACTGATCGTGCTCGTGCATGAAATGGCGATAGGCGTCGAGTACCTTGCGGAATTGTGCATCCTTCGCGGCCTCCTCCTCCAGCACCGTGTCGGTGAGCTGACGCAGCTTGCTCAGCACGGCCGGCGGGAAGGGCAGAACCTCGACGTGGTGTTCGTCCTTCAGGCGATGCAAGGCCTCCATGTTGCGCGCCTCGAACTGGTCGAGCATCCACTGGTTGATGCCGGCGGCGGCCAGTTCGACGGCCTTCTGCAGGTCCTTGGGCAGACTCGCCCAGGCCTTGCTGTTGACCGTCAGCTCGAGCACCGGGCCGGGTTCGTGCCAGCCGGGGTAGTAGTAGTACTTGGCCGCACGATAGAGGCCGAGGCGCTCGTCGTGGAAGGGGCCGACCCACTCGGTGGCGTCGATGGTGCCGCGGTCCAGCGCCGTGTAGATCTCGCCGCCGGCCATCAACACCGGGGTTCCGCCGGCCTTGGCGAAGACCTTGCCGCCGAGCCCGGGAATGCGCATCTTCAGGCCCTGGATATCGGCCAGGCTGTCGATCTTCTTGTTGAACCAGCCGCCCATCTG
>JANTGX010000259.1 GCA_024762755.1 Gammaproteobacteria bacterium | reverse complement strand
GTCAGCGCGGCCGTCAGCGTGGTCTTGCCATGGTCGACGTGACCGATGGTGCCCACGTTTACATGCGGTTTCGTTCGTTCAAATTTTTCTTTGGACATCTTACGATCCCTCTGCTCACACGCTGTGATTACGATTGAAAATGTAACTGGAGCCCATACCCAGAATTGAACTGGGGACCTCTCCCTTACCAAGGGAGTGCTCTACCGCTGAGCTATATGGGCCGCTCTAACTATATTTACCCGGAAAGATGGAGGCAGACGATCAAGGCCTCTTCAAGCTGGAGCGGGTGATGGGAATCGAACCCACATAATCAGCTTGGAAGGCTGAGGTTCTACCATTGAACTACACCCGCCGGGCACTGCTAAAAAACGTTAAATTCCGTCGTCTTGACCATCGCGCCCAAGCTACCGGCGATTGAGATGGTGGAGGGGGGAGGATTCGAACCTCCGAAGGCGGAGCCGTCAGATTTACAGTCTGATCCCTTTGGCCACTCGGGAACCCCTCCCAAACGGAGCGCCGTAGTTTGCGCGAAAGGTCTCATTGTGTCAACAACATAAGTGGCCTATATTTAAACGGATTTGGGCATGCCCTCGCTCGGGGTCGAGACCCGGCCGGCATGCGTCCTTGAGCCACCCCCAGCAGTCCGGAATACACCATGCCGACTATTCGCGAGGCAGACTTCGTCGCCAGCATCGCCGATGCCCTGCAATACATCTCTTGCTATCACAGTCCGGACTTCGTTCACGCCCTGCACGCCGCCTGGGCACGAGAGGAATCCCCTGCGGCGCGTGACGCCATGGCCCAGATCCTGGTCAATTCCCGCCTCTGTGCCGAGGGGCGGCGCCCCATCTGCCAGGACACCGGCATCGTCGTCGTCTTCCTCCGCGTCGGCATGCAGCTGCGCTGGGAGGGCGGGCGCAGCCTCGACGAGATGGTCAACGAGGGCGTACGCCGTGCCTACACCGACGCCCACAACCCCCTGCGCGCCTCGGTGGTGAGCGACCCCGCCGGCGAGCGCCGCAACACCGGCGACAACACCCCGGCGGTGATCCACACCGAGCTGGTTCCAGGCGACCAGTTGGAGGTGATCGTCGCTGCCAAGGGCGGCGGCTCGGAGAACAAGGCTCGCTTCGCCGTGCTCAATCCCAGCGACTCGGTGGTGGACTGGGTCCTCGACACCGTCCCCCAACTGGGTGCCGGCTGGTGCCCGCCGGGCATCCTCGGCATCGGCATCGGCGGCACGCCGGAGAAGGCCATGCTATTGGCCAAGCGCTCGCTGTTGGCGCCCATCGATATCCAGGCCCTGCGCCAGCGCGGCGCCTCAAACACCGCCGAGCGCCTGCGTCTCGAGCTGTACGACAAGGTCAACGCCCTGGGCATCGGCGCGCAGGGCCTGGGTGGGCTGACCACGGCCCTGGACGTGAAGGTGCTCGACTACCCCACCCACGCGGCCTCCCTGCCGGTGGCCCTGTTGCCCAACTGCGCCGCCACGCGCCACATCCACTTCACCCTCGACGGCAGCGGGCCGGCGCGGTTGCCGGTACCCTCCCCCGACGACTGGCCGACGATCAGCCTGGCCGGCGAGCAGGCCTCACGGCGGGTCGATCTCGACCGGCTACAACCCGCCGATGTACGCGACTGGCGCGTGGGCGAGACCCTGCTGCTATCCGGTCGCCTGCTGACCGGTCGCGACGCCGCCCACCGCCGGCTGGTCGAACGGCTGGAGGAGGGGCAGCCACTGCCCGCGGGGGTCGACCTGCGCGGTCGCTTCATCTATTACGTGGGCCCCGTCGATCCGGTGGGCGACGAGGTGGTCGGCCCCGCCGGCCCCACCACCGCCACCCGCATGGACAAGTTCACCCCCACCCTGTTGGCCAAGGCCGGCCTGCTGGGGATGATCGGTAAGGCCGAACGCGGCCCGGAGGCCATCGATGCCATCGCCCGCCACGGCGCGGTCTACCTCATCGCCACCGGCGGCGCCGCCTACCTGGTGGCCAAGGCCATCCGCTCGGCGCGGGTGGTCGCCTTTCCCGAACTGGGCATGGAGGCCATCCACGAATTCGTCGTCGAGGACATGCCCGTGACCGTCGCCGTGGACAGCCGTGGCGAGTCCATCCACGAAAAAGGGCCCGCCGAATGGCGGGCCCGGATCGCCGGCATCCCTATCACACTGGCCTAGTGGCTCTCGTCGGCCTTGTGACTGAAATACAGCGCAACGCCCAGCAGGGCGATGCCGGCGGCGAGGTAGAGCAGATCCAACGCATTCTTGAATTCCATGGTGCCGGTGTATTCGAAGAATTTGACGATCAGGATCATCAGGATCACCTTCGCCAGGCGCCCCTTGAGGTCATCCAGACTGTGGATGATCAACACCTTGGAGGCCGTCTCGGAGCTCTCCGCCGCCTCGATGCGGCTGATGAACAACTCGTACAGACCGAGGGCGAAGATCAGCAACACCGTGGCCAGCAGATAGCCATCGATGATCTCCACCACGTGGGTCACCGTGGCGGAGCGCATCTCGGCGCGTGCCGTCCCGACCAAGTCGGGCGAGGCATAGTCGAGGATATGAGAAACCATGAACCAGGCATCCACCGTGGCCATGTAGAACATGGCGAAGGCCGTGAGCAGGCTCGCCGCCACCGCGAAGAGCACCGCAAAACGGCTGTCCCAGAGAAACCGTTCGAAGACCTTTTCCAACATATTCATGGCGTTTGTCGCACCCGCAGGAGATAAAAAGGAGGCGCATTGTCGCCTCAGACCCCGGCCCCGTCAAAGGGGTGTGAAACGGCCCCGCGCAGGGAAACTCGGCGGATGACTCTCGACGCACGGCCGGAAGGGGGCTCGGCCTCAACGGCGGGTCTGCGATTGCGCGCGCACGGCCAGCTCTCGCGCCGCTTCGGCATCCTCGCGTGCCTGACGATAATAGCCCTCGGCAAGGGCCTCCTCGGCGCGCTGCAGCAGGGCCTCGGCGGACTGCATGAGCTTCGGCGCGGTCTGCTCGGCGCCGGCCTGGCGCGCCGCCTCCACGGCCTGGCGGGCGTCGCTCATGGCCTGCACGGGCACCCCGGCGCAGGCCGACAGGAGAACGGCGAAAGCCAGACCGAGTAGGAGGGGCTGCAGGGAGCGGCGGGTCCACGTCATCGATCGGGATAAAACGGCGCGCGACAACGGCATGGGGAGGGGTCTCCAGAGGCGATAGCGAACGCTAGCACCGCGCTTCGAACACTGTCAAGACGGCCCCACGCTACCCCCTGCGGGCCGCCGCCGCTACAATGGCACGCAGCCATCGCTGGAGGAAAAGCCCAATGAACACCACCATTTACCACAACCCCCGCTGCTCCAAGTCGCGCCAGACCCTGGCCCTGCTCGAGGAGCGCGGAATTCAGCCCGAGATCGTCAAATATCTGGAAACCCCGCCCGACGCGCAGACCCTCGAGCAGTTGCTGCAGTGGCTGGGCAAAGAGCCCCGGGAGCTGATGCGGCGCGGCGAGCCGGAGTACCAGGCCCTGGGCCTGGACGACCCGGCGCTGAGCCGTGAGGCGCTGATCCAGGCGATGGTGACCCAGCCCAAGCTCATCGAGCGCCCCATCGTGGTCAGGGGCAGCCGCGCGGCCCTCGGCCGGCCACCGGAAGACGTCCTGGAGATCCTCTGAGATGAGCGAGATATTGGTGCTCTACTACAGCCGCCATGGCGCCACCGCCGAGATGGCTCGTTATATCGGCCGCGGCGTGGCCGAAGTGGACGGCGCCGAGGCA
>JANTGX010000258.1 GCA_024762755.1 Gammaproteobacteria bacterium | reverse complement strand
CCGACCCCGGAGGGTCGGACCGTCCACAAGCCGAGCAAGGGGAGGGGGTCTTACTCGATCTCGTATACCCGGGTGCTGCCGCTGACCTCATTGGCGACGATGAGCAGGGGCCGGCCGCTGGGGCTGTGCGCGGCGTCGACGAAGGTCATGCCCTCGGGGCCCACGTCGCCGGCGTCCTCGGTGGAGGGGTCCTTGCTGAAATCGCGGTCGTTGAAATACTGCACGAACTGCGGGCTGCGCGGCGCGGTGATGTCGTAGACCATGATGCCAGAGACCCGCTCCAGGCCGATGAAGGCATAGCGCCGCCCATCGACCTCGCCCACGGCCAGGGCCTCGGGCTCCGGGCCCTTGGCGCCGGAGCGGTCGTTCTTCTTGCTGTCCGGTGCCTTGTCGTTGCTGGCGTTGAAGTCCTGCCCCAGGCGTCCGGCGGTGAGGCGCTCGAAGTCGTCGCCGCTGTCGAACAGCAGGTTGCCGGCGGCGTCGCGCACGGAGAAGGAGCGCGCGCCGAAGGCGTACAGGGTCTGCCACTCGCCGCTGGCCGCGCCGCGGGTGGTGGTGAACTTGAGGCGCCCGAGGTCGGCCTCGCCCTGCGCGGCGGCCAGCCCGGCGCTCAGGCCGTAGCCGTCGGCCAGCACGTCGGCCAGGCGCGCCTCTTCGCTGAAGCCGGCGTAGTCGCGGCTGTCACCCTCGTTGGCGGTGAGCACGTAGTCCCGGCCGTCGACGCGGTAGCTGGCGATGCCGTCCGGCTGGTACATGCCGCGCACGGGCGTCCAGGTGCGCAGGTGGATTTTCGCCCGTCCGTTGCGCAGCACGGTGCCGTCGAGGCCGTCCACGTTGTCGCGGTCGCTGGCGTCCAGGGCATTGCCGGCCTGGCCGTGGTCCTTGAAGCCCAGGGCGCTGATGCGGGTGATGCGCTCCTGCTCCAGATCGATCTCGGCCAGGGCGTTGTTCTCCTGCAGCACCACCCAGGCGCTGGCCGAGTCCTCGGCCACGGCGATGTACTCGGGCTCCAGGTCCTGCGCCACGCTGGCGCCGGGGCCGAAGACGCGTACCGCCTCGGGCAGTTCGGCGGCGCGCGGTCCGCCGGCATTGAAGTCGCCGAAGCCCAGCTCGACGGCCGTGTCGGCCGGCAGGCCGTCGTCGATGGCGATGAGGGCCACGCTGCCTTCCGGGTCCACGCTGTAGGCGTCGTTGGGTTCGCCCTCGCAGGCCACCAGCAGGCGCCGGCCGTCGGGGGTGAAGGTGAGCATGTCCGGCAGCGCGCCAACCGTCACCGTCTTCAGCAGGCTGCGCGAGGGCAGGTCGTAGAAGGCCACCAGGCCGCGGCCCTGCTTGGCGTTGCCCTGGCCGTCGCCGCGCTCGATGGCGGCGGCCACCAGGCTGCCGTGTGCGGCCACGCTGTTGACGCTGCCGAGCAGCGGGTCGGCGATGTCCGTGGCCAGTTCCAGCTCGGCCACCTTGGGCAGACGGTCGGGGTCGCTGGCGTCGAGGATGTCGATGCGCCCGCTGGCGGCGTTGGTCACCAGCACCTCGTGGGTCTGCGCGGCATAGGCGCTGATCTCCGCGGCGCTCTGGTCGTACTGGCCGGTGGCGTGGCGGCCGCGCGGGGTGAGGGTGATGCGCCGCGAACGGGTCGCCTCGGCGCTGAGGCGTGCGCCGATCTCGAGCACCGTGGCCACGGTGGCCGCGCCCTCGATGCCGAAGTCGTTGTCGTTGATGAGCAGCAGGTAGTCGTCGTCCAGGCGCGCCAGGCCCTCGACCTTGCTGGGCAGTTCGAGTCCCGCCGGGGTATCCGTCAGGCTGTCGAACACCAGGGACTTCACCAGCGGGCGGGCGCCGGCGCTGGTGGGGTCGTAGAGCTGCTCCAGGGTCTTGTCCACGGTGGATTCGTTGTTGGCCACCGACACGTCGGCCACCGAGGCGGTGATGCCGTTGCTGACGATGCGGTCGCCGGTGGCGAGGTCCACGCGGTAGAGCTTGGTCACCTTGCTGATGCGCTCGAGCACGATGAGGTCGTCGCTGCCTACCGCCAGCATCTCGCTCACCTTGACGTCCTTCTGCTTGCGCAAGGCGCCATTTTTCAGGTCGCCCGTGGCGGTGGCCAGGTCGGCAAAGCTCTGCGGCGTGTCCAGGGTGTAGACATAGGTGCCCTGCAACGCGCCCAGGCCGCCGTCGTCCGCGAGGGCGAACTTGAGCAGGCGCACGCTGCGCGAGGCGGCGTAGGTGGCGGTGTCGGGATTGGCCAGCGGGCTCTGCAGCATGAGGTAGAGAAACTGCTCGTCGGGCGAGACGGCCAGCGACTCGATGCCGCGATTGAGCTTGCGGTGCTTGAGCACGTCCGGCAGGCCGCCGCGCACCGGGTAGCTGGCCGCGGCCAGGTCCGGCGCCACAGAGACGGGCACCACCCGCTCCATGATGCGGCCGTCGTGCGCCACGTGCACCAGGCTGGGGCCGTACTCGTCGGCCAGCCAGAAGCTGCCGTCACGCAGCGCGGCGATGGCCTCCGTGTCCAGGCCGTTGGGGTCGAAGTCGAGTGGCGCGGCATCGGGGCCGAAGGCCTGTTCCGTGTCCGTGGCCGTCAGGGGATTGGTCAGGCCGGTGATGGGCTGGCCGGCGGCATCCTTCAGGGCGATGGTCTCGACGATCTCGGGCGTGAAGTCGTCCGCCAGGCGGATCTTGTAGATGCGCGGTGTGTACGCCGGCAGCGGAAAGATCTTGTCCGCGGAATTGCCCGCGCCGCAGAAATCCGCCACGCCGATGACCGAGGCGCTGTCCTTGCACTTCACGTTGGGCCCGCGATCGGTCACCGTGTAAAACACGTTGGCAGGGTCACCGGAGCGGTGGGTCGCCCCGCTGCCAAAACCCACCTCCAGCGCCAGCGTGTTGCCGCCGGCAAAGCTCACCGAGCCAAGTGGCTCGCTCAGGGTGGCGCTGCCCTCGCCACCGGTCCAGTGTGACTGGCCATCATTCTTGGCCACATCGGTGCAGGCGGCCAGGCCCAGTACACTGCCCATGGCCAGGCCGAGTGAAGACAAACGGAAAAAAGTAGACGGCATGACGATCCCCTATTGCAAGACGGAATGCAGCGGCAAAGAATCGCGCTGCAACTGAGCCAGGCAGCCTAAGGGGAAAAGATGAAAAGGATGTTTCCAGGAAGTTACGATTTAATGACAAGGTGGGGGTTGCAGGATCGGACCCGTGCCGGGGACGCGGGCAATTCCGAGGATAGTATACCTATTAGCAATTGACCCATAATTTCAAATTCCGAAGATAGAAGCTAGGAGTCGGTCGGATTTAGGCCAGATATTCTGCGGAAAATCCATTTCGGCCAGTTTTTCCCGATCCTTTTCGTTGAATAGCCACGCCTATTCGCCTCAAACGATCGAAAAATCTGGTCCAAACTGGCTTTCCTCGCGGCGATCGCCTAAATCCGACAGACTCATAGGCGAATTAGGAAATGGGTATACTGTCCCAGTATTTCTGTATTTCAAGAATTTCCGGTATTTTAGATCAATGTGAATGTTGTGCTTGATACAAAATAATTCAAAACACGACAAAGCTGGCTACTTCAATGATTGTCATCTCATTGTTTTTTCTTGCTTTGTTATTTTCGGCATTTTTAATGCGTACGCTTGAAGATCAGCTATCGACTATTTGAAAGTCACCTAAGTGAGAACCCACCTGTTTTTACTTTCAGCTTTTAACCAACAGAGAAAAGGAGACAACCTATGACTGATCAATCTATGCCGTGGGATGAAG
>JANTGX010000257.1 GCA_024762755.1 Gammaproteobacteria bacterium | reverse complement strand
AAGCACAAAAGAATAGTGGGTAATAATATCGTAGCTTTGTATTATAAGAAAAAATACGGGGTTATGGCTAAGCGGCTAAATGATAGGGGCTACCCAATTGAACCTTTATCAAGTATCAACGATTTGTGATTTAAGGGGTCAGAGCCCTTAACGAGTGCCCTTTACGATTTATGACCCGTTAAAGGGGTCAGAGCCCTTTAGGAATTAGGAATAACTGAAAAGGGCTCTGATAATCCTCTAGCCGCCTCCTTAATCCGGTGGTAATCGTTAAGTTGCAAGACACAACGAACCACCGAACGTTAAAGCGTTAAAGGGGTCAGAGCCCTTTAGAAGCGTTAAAGGGGTCAGAGCCCTTTAGGAAGTAGGAGCACACCCCAAACCACCTCAGCGGCTTGCTGTGGCCCTGCATGTTGGGGTTCACGAAAAACGTTCACCCCAACCTACGTGCTAGGCCAAGCCGCAAAGGCGTGCCCACCCCAACCTCCCGAATAAGACCGCCCTTTATTGGTGCATTGAGACTTTTCGTGCTCTGAAATGGGGATTCTCATAAATCATGCGAGATGCCTGCACGGCTGCTTGTGGCGAGGCGGCATTGCGGCGATGATTGGTGCCGAAAGGCCGGCAGTGTGTCGGCGACATCAACAGGGGTGCGAGCAGGATGAGTGTCAAGGTTTTTCAGGACAAGATATTTCCGCGTCATGTGTCGGATTTGATGAATTTGATGCACATGGTGGTCTTCACGGGTACCGATGGTGAGGAGTCGTGGGATACCTATTTGAACATCAAGCAGAAAGAGTACGTGGCCTTGGGGCTGGCGCAGTATTATCAATGCGAGCATTGCATTTCGCATCATTTGGCGGCGGTGCATCGGGCGGAGAAGATCGACAAGAAGGCCTTGTCGAAGAACATCATTGCCATCGTCTTGTTCCTACGCATCGATACCCGTTCGGTGGGCCCTTCGGAGAGAGAACAATGGATCGAGGCGTGGCAGCGTTTTTCCGTGAAGATCTCGTTGGAGAGTCACGACCAGGCCTTGCCCTATCTCATCGGTCTTGCCATTGGTATTGCACGAGACGACGAGTTTCTCATTGAGTTCTGTGGTGAGAAGGTGAAGTCGATCTTGTCGTCCCAGGGAATCGATGTACGCGCCGCCATCGGAGAGTTGGAATCTGTGGTCATCTTCATGAAGGCGGCGGCGTCGAAGAATCGGGTGGTGGACAAGCTGGAGAAGATGCTGGCGGACTAGACGTCGCCACCGTCGAGTCGTTCAGGCTCGCTCGAGGCGCAAGGCGCTGGCTCAATGGGTCTGCGAAAGGCGAAAGGAGAAATCAGAATACCGATGCCACGCACGCGTGTATCCATGACCCTCTTCGCCGCTGTCGTGTCAGGCCTGCTATTGCAGGCCGGTGAGGTTATTGCCGAGCCGCCTCCGACTGCAGAGTCGTCACAATGGGAGGCGCGGGCGCAGCAAGGCGATACCGAGGCACTGCGCATACTGGCGGCACTCTATGCCAATGGCTTGGGCCGGGAGAAAGATGTCGAGCGCGCCTATGCCTATTATCTGCAGGCGGCCGAGCAGGGGGACCAGGAGGCCTGCGTTCAGTTACAGATCCTTATCCGGCATGGAGAGCTGGAGGATGCCGCAGCCAAGCAGGCGGTGGTCGAGCGCCTCTGCCAGGGGCTGGGGCCGCCCTCGGTGACGGCAGAAGAGCCTGCCACGGCCGGGCAGACGGTGACGGCGGATGCCGCGCCGAGCCCCGATCTGGAACGCAGCCTGGCGTCCGTGCTCAGCCAGTATTCGGACCCGGAGACGCGCGCCACGGTGCGCGAGATGCTCACGCGGAGCTTCGGTCTCTATCCCTACCGCGAGAACTATCTGCTGCCCATCAGTTACGACTTCGTCGGCAAGGACGGGCGCAGACACGCCGAGATCAAGTTTCAGATCAGTGTCATGAAGCCCGTGGCGCGCAACTGGTTCGGCGTGGGTGAGCACTATTTCGTGGCGTATACCCAGCAATCGAACTGGCAGGCATACGCGCCTTCCGCGCCCTTCCGCGAGACCAATTACGAGCCGGAGGCCTTCGTCCTGTTCGCCGGATCGCGTCTGCCGGTGTTGAATGCCTTGCGTTTCGGCGTGAACCATCAGTCCAACGGCCAGGGTGGCGATCTCTCCCGTTCGTGGAATCGGCTGTATGCCCAGGGCTTTGCGCAATATCGTCAGGCGCTCCTTTCGCTCAAGGCCTGGTACCGCATCCCCGAGCGGCAGGCGAAGGACGACAACCCTGACATCGGGTCCTATCTCGGGCACGGCGAGCTGGCGGTCTCCTGGCCGCACAAGCACCATTTCTACAAATTGCGAATTCGCAACAATCTACGCACCGACGCCAATCGTGGCGCGATCCAGCTCGACTGGTCGATGCCCTCGCCCTTCTTCGAGCACTCGTATTTTTATGTGCAGTATTTCAACGGCTATGGCGAGAGCCTGATCGACTACGACCGTCGCGTCGACAGGCTGGGTATCGGTGTGATGTGGAGCCGCTGAGGGGATCGGGCAGACCACGGATCCGGCCGGGCGGGACTCAGGCGAAGAACAGGGCGGCGAGGCCACCGAGTAGCATGAGGATGCCGAGGGCGAGGATCATCCAGTCGCCCTGGCTGCCAGGCTCGAGGGTGGCCGTCTCCGGGTCTTGCGGGTCGTAGTAGACCTCGACCACCTTGCCCGCGGGATAGCGTTCGCAGTACTGGCGGCTGAATTCTGGCGATGGGTGGGTGCCCTCGGGGAATTCGAAACGTCGATGGTAGTCCCGACCGTCGACCCGATAGCCAAAGACGATCTCCGGCAACAGGTCGTTGGCCTCGTCACTGGCATGACAGGTATCGATGACGCCCTGCGTGGTGGGCCACTGGCGAACCCTGCGCGCCTGCCGCAGTACCCGCAGCCCCCACAGGCTGACGAACAGGCCGCCGAGGGCGACCAGGCCGAGGATGACGGGATAGAGGTTCATCGTGCCTGCCTGCACACGTTGCACACGTTGCACACGTTGCGCTGGGCGATCATGGTGCGCTGGCGGCCAGGCCGGCCGCCTCGCCCGCGTCCTGCGCGGTCAGGGAGGCCGGGGGTGGGGCCGGGGTCAGGCAGGGTCGGGAGCGCCGGCTGGCGATGATGGTTGCCGGCACGATGTGCACGCGCATCTTGCCCACCTTGGCGTCGATGATGAACTTGAGCGGGGTGCGCCGTTCGTCGTCGCTGAACCAGACGCGCATGAAGCCTTCGTCGGCGGCGTCCTCGAGGCGCGTCCGTTGCATCTCGACCCGGAGGGCGGCGAAGTCGGTGTTGCCGATGGTGAGCGTCTCTCGGCCGCTGAATTGGGCGCGATAGTAGCGGATCTCGTCTTTGTAGGTGATGGGCCGCACCAGGTCGCCGTCGCCGTAGTCGTGCCAGCGCGCGGCATAGATGAAGGAGAGGGGATCGAGCAGGTGCTGCACCCCGTCCTCGAGGGCCACCGATTTGTCGTAGACGAGGGGTGTATAGCGGCCTTCGATGAGGGGCTCGTCGTTGAGGAAGGCGGGCACGGGCTTGGCGCCGTCGGGCTCCCAGGTATAGCCGGTGACCAGGCTGTCTTCGTCGTCGAAGAAGGGGGAGCTGTAGACCGGTTTGCGCTCGCGCAGCCGAAACAGCTCGATGCTGCGGTGGCTCCAGTCGACCCAGCTCACGCGCCGTTCGCGTTCGTCGCTGGTGAGGTCGCTGACGTCCACCAGGTAGACGC
>JANTGX010000256.1 GCA_024762755.1 Gammaproteobacteria bacterium | reverse complement strand
CCCAGTCGGGTTTGCCGTCGCGTGCGGGCAGGGTGGTGAGGGCGCTGGCGGTACCGGTGAGGTCCTGACCCACGGCCACGCCGATACGACGCAGGCCGAAGTCGAAACAGAGGTAGGTGTGTGCCCGACTAGGCGCGCGGGTCATGCGTGGCCGGCGTCGCCGGTGAGCTGGTTGATGTCCACGCCGAGCAGTCGGGCGGCGGCCTCCCAGCGCTGCTCGACCGGGGTATGGAAGAGGATCCCCGGATCGGCGGGGCCACTGAGCCAGCTGTTCTCCAGCATCTCCTGCTCGAGCTGGCCCTCGCCCCAGCCGGCGTAACCCAGGGCCACCAGGCTGTCGTCGGGGCCACGACCCTGGGCCAGGGATTCGATGATGTCGCCGGAGGTGGTGATGGCGATCTCGTCGGTGATGGGCATGCTCGCCTCCCACGGGCCGTGCGGGCGGTGCAGGACGAAGCCGCGTTCGGTCTCCACCGGTCCGCCGCGGAAGATGGGGCGGGCGGCGATGGTCTCGTCGTCGGTGTGAAAGCCCATTTGCTCGATGAGCTCGCCCAGGGTCAGTTCCACCGGCTGGTTGATGACGATGCCCATGGCCCCCTTTTCGTTGTGTTCACAGATGTAGGTCACGCTGTGAAAGAAGTTGGGGTCCCGCAGGTTGGGCATGGCGATGAGAAACTGGTTCTGCAAAGAGGTATTGGCGTCCATGGCGTGATAGTAGGTAGCTCCGGCGGCGGGTGCAACCGGGCTTGCCGTTTCGATGTTTGCCACAGAGGTGCAGAGGATGCAGAGAAACGCATTTTCATTATTGCATCCTCGTTGCACCGTTCTGCGATGTACCGGGTGCGGGCGGGAGAATTGGGCTGTGTGCAAGGTGAAGCAGGGTGGCACGGGAAATGTGGTAGCGCAGAGCGGTATCACAGGTTCAGGGTTTTCTCCGTGTCCTCTGCGCCTCTGTGGCAATGAATCAGCGGGTAGAGAGGTGATTGCCGGCGTCGAATTGCCAGGTGCGGGTGATCACCAACTCGTCGTAGTCCTTGCGGATGTCTTCGGGGAAGCGGGCGTAGGGGGCGGCCAGGCGGACGATGCGCACGGCGGCGTCGTCGAGGATGCGGTGGCCGGAGGACTTGCGGATCTTGATCTCCTTCACCGTGCCGTCGGCGTTGATGGTCACCGCCAGGCGCAGGCTGCCCGAGAGCTTCTTGCGCTTGGCCTCGTCGGGGAAGTTGAGGTTGCCGATGCGCTCCACCTTGGCCCGCCAGGCCTCTTCGTAGCTGGCGAAGCGGTATTCCTTGGTGCGCGAGGAGATGTACTTCTTGCGCGGCTGCTGCGCGTAGACCTTGCGGCTCTGATCGATCTCCGCCGACAGGCGGGCGATCTCCATGCTGCGCGACATGAGCTGGGCGGCGGTGACCTGCTCCTCCTCGGCCTGCGGCGTGGTGGCCTGGGAGTCGCTGCGGCGCTCGGAGATGGCGGCGGTGAGCACCTCCTTGCCCTGTGGCCGGCGGCTGCTGGGCAGTTGGGTCTGCGGCACCACCTCCCTGACCTCGCCGGCCTCGCCGCTGGCGACGACGGGAGTCACCGGGCTGGTGGGGCGTGCGCGCTCGGTGGTGTTGCCGCCGCCTTCCTGGTTGGCCTGGGCGAGGAAGTCGGCGTCCTCGATCTTCTCGTCGCTGCGGCTCTGCACCAGGGTCACCTCGAGGCCGGGCAGTTTCTGCGGCGGCTTGAACAGGTCTTCACCGCCGAAGCTGATGCCGAGGATGATCAGGCCGTGCAGGATCAGGGCGAGCACCACGGTCAGACTCAGACGGTCTGCACTGGTGACTTTGGGACGGGTGGCGCGGAGGGTGGTCATGGGATTACTGCTGTCGACTCATAGAGATGGGGGCGTCGCTACCGGTATTCAAGCGCGTCAGCACGCTGCGGGTCAAGATGCCGCCGGTCAGGCCGAGGACCGCGGCCAGGGTCATCAGCGGTGGATACAGGTGCAGCAGCGCGGGGTGGGGTATGAACAGGGTGTAGGCGGCCCAGAACTGCCCCGTCATGTGTGCCAGGGCTGCCAGCAGGCCATAGCCAAGGGGTCCCAAGGCCCAGCCGGGCAGGCCACGCGAGATGGCCCAGCCCAGCCCCAGCGCCGCCACGCTGGCCAGGGCGCCGGTGGCGGAGAGAAAAAAGGTGGGCGAGAGAAAGGTGCCCAGCAGCACGCTGCCGATGAGAACCCGCAGCAGCGCCACCCACGCCGCCAGTCGCCAGCCGAAACGGCACAGCACGATGAGGGTGATCACGTTGGCCAGCCCCGGCTTGACCCCCGGCAGGGGGCTGGGCAGGGCGCTCTCGGCGATATGGATGGTGATGGCGAGGGCCGTGAACCAGGCCACCAGATGATCTTCGCGGGTGGTCTGCAGGGTATGGCTCATGGGGCGAGGCCGCGGCGCCGGCAGGGATGCCCGTGGCAGGTGCGGTGTTCAGAAGTTGATGGCATCGAAGCGCGGGTCGTTGGCCACCACCTGGACGCTGACCCGGTTGGGCAGGCAGGCCGCCACCTCACCGCCGTCGGCCAGCCAGCCGGCGTGGATGCATTGGTGGCCCTGGCAGGGGGAGGCGATGAAGCGGACCCGGCCGGCGGCGACCTCCAGCAGGCTGTCGCCCAAAGGGCCGGGGACCGCGAGCCGCTGGTCGTGAAACAGGTCGAGGCGTGCCCAGGGCTTGCCGTCGACCCACACGCGGGCCTCCTGGCCGCGGCCGCCGCCGTGCCAGAAGGCGATGTAGAGGCCGGGCAGCAGCAGCAGGGCGGCACCCAGTACCAGCCAGTCGCCCCGTGAGAGCCAGCCCCTCACGGTCGCAGGGCCTGGCTGTAGCGCACCGCCGGCACGGGCTCGACCTCGAAGTGGATGCGCTGGCGCAGGCCGGGGGTCATCTGGATGCTGCCGTCGGTGCCCACCAGCATGGCGCCCTCGATGCCCAGGCGTCGTGCCACGGGCAGCCATTGGGCGGGATCCGGGCCGGCCACACTGAGGGCGGTGGCGGCGGCATCGGCCAGATCGGCCTGGCGGGTGAGTACGGTCACCGAGCTGAGGCCTTGGGCCGGATAGCCGGTGCGTGGGTCGATGATGTGGTGATAGCGTTTACCTTCATAGTCGAAATAGCGTTCGTAGTCGCCGGAAGTGAAGACACTCTCGTCGCCCGCCACCTCCACCGAGGCGAGGATGCCGGGCTGGCGCGGGTGGCGGATGCCCACCCGCCAGGGGCGGTCCCCATGGCGGCCGATGGCGCGCAGGTCGCCGCCGGCGTTGACGATGGCATTTTCGATGCCCATTTCGCGCAGTCGTTCAATGGCGCGGTCCACCGCGTAGCCCTTGGCAAAGGCGCCGAAGTCGAGGCGCACCGCCGGATTGCGGCTGCGCAGGCGGATACCGTCCAGTTCCAGGTCGGACATCTGCGGGTTCTGCGCCACCAGGGCGCGGATGGCGGCGGCGTCGGGTGGCGGGCCCTTGGGGGCCTCGTCGCTGGCAAAGCCCCACAGGCGGATGAGCTGACCGATGGCGGGGTTGAACAGCCCCCCGCTGGCGGCGGAGAGCTCGCTGGCGCGGCGGATCAGCGGCACCAGGGAGGGGGGGCAGCTGAAGAATTCGCCCGTGGGCAGGAGCTGGTTGACCCGCCCCAGGGGGCCGGGGTGCCAGGCATGCCAGGCGTTGTGCATGTAGTCGAAGTCGCGCGCCAGCTCGGCCACGGCCTGGCGCCCGCGCTCCTCGTCCACCCCCCACAGGGTGA
>JANTGX010000255.1 GCA_024762755.1 Gammaproteobacteria bacterium | reverse complement strand
CCACAGGGCCTCGATGGCGGCGAGGTTGTGCGGCATGTGCAGTGGGGCGAGGGGGATGTAGCCCCGCAGGGTTTCCAGGGTCTCCTCGTCGAGGCGAACCGGCTGGCTGAAGCGGGTACCGCCATGCACTACCCGGTGACCGGCGGCGACGATGTCCCGGCTGTCAGTCGTCCGACTCAGGTAGTGCAGCGCCACCTGCATGGCCTGGGCCGGATCGCCGGCCTCCACGGCGTGCACGCTGTGGCCACCGTTGCCGTCGTCGAGCTGCAATTGGGCATCGCCACCGATGGCGCTCACCTGGCCCGCGAGGCGGCGTCGCAGGGGGGTCTCCGAGGCGGCCGCCGGCAGGGCGAAGAGGGCAAACTTGAGGCTGGAGGAGCCGGCGTTGAAGACCGCGATGCAGGGGGGGTGATCCTCGGCGGTGCTGGGTTGCGTCGACATGCAGTCCTCGTGTCAGTGGCGATGGCGGTTCGGTGTCTGATGATAGTACGCGGAGAATGTGACAGTGCGATCAAACCACCGCCCTTTGGTTCTTTTTTGTCTGCCCGAGCCAACGGCTCCGGTGAATCGCTACTTCCCGTTACCCCCAGCAAACAGGGCCGCGCGAGCAGCCTCAGTCAAGGCCTCGCCGAGGCTTGGATTGGGATGCAGGGTATTGGCCAGGTCGTCGAGGGTCAGCCCACCGGCGATGGCTAGGGCGGCCTCGCCGATGACATCGTCGGCACCATCGGCGAGCATCTGCACGCCCAGCAGCCGTCGATCGTCGAGGTCGTAGATCAACTTCAAGCGGCCATCGCGCTGGCCGGCGATACGCGCCCTCAGGTTGCTCTGCATGGGCTGGCGCAGGCAGCCGACCCGGTGACCCGCGGCCTTGGCCTCGCTCTCGCTCTGGCCGGCCACGGCCAGGGCGGGTCGGCTGAAGACGGCGGCGGCGTTGGCGCGCAGATCGGGGAAGCGGGCCGGCCTACCGAGCAGGTGGTCGGCCAATGCGCGGCCCTGGGCCGCCGCCCAGTTGGCCAGCATGGGCGGGCCACTGAGGTCGCCCACTGCATACAACCCCGGGAGCGACGTCTGCAGCGTCTGGTCGACGTGCACGCCACGAGCGTCGTATTGCACACCGAGATCCTCCAGCCCCAGACCGTCCAGTCGCGGGCGGCGGCCGGTGGCCAGCAGGACGCGGTCGGCATAGACCTGCTCGCAGCCACCGTCGGCGGCGTCGTATTGCACGAAGAGGCCATCGCCGCCGGTATGGCAGAGGGTCTTGACGTGCGCGCCGAGGATCAACTCAATGCCCTCGTTGATCAGGTGCTGGGTGAGCATCAGGACCAACTCCTCGTCCATGCGCGGCAGCAGGCGGGGATCCCCCTCGATCAGGGTCACGTCGCAATCGAAGGCGCGAAAGACCTGCGCCATCTCGACGCCGGCGGGTCCGCCACCGATGATGCTGAGGTGGCGCGGCAGACAGGTCATGGCCGGTACTTCATCGGCGGTGAGCACCTGCGGCAGGTCGATGCCGTGCAGAGGGGGGCGCACGGGGTGGGAGCCCGTGGCGAGGATGGCGCGGGAGAATTGCACCTGACTTTGGCCACCCTCGCGTCGCGCGATCTCGGCATTGTGGGCGTCGCGCAGCCGGGCCTGGCCGAAGACGACTTGAATGCCCAATGCCTGTGCGGCACGCAGATTGTCGGCCGCGATCTGCAGCAGGGTCTCCTGCACGTGGGCCTGACTGCGCCACGGGTCGAGGCGGATCCAGGGGCCGGGGATCTCGATGCCGAGGGCCGGCGCGCGGTGGATGTCGCGCAGGCGGTGGGCGGTCTCACACAGCAGGCTGGCCGGCACGCAGCCCTCGAACAGGGAGCCACCACCCAACCCCTGTCCGGCCTCCACCAGGACCACGCGCTGGCCGCCACGGGCCAGTTCCATGGCCGCGGCGAGGCCGCCGGGGCCGGCGCCGACGACCAGGGTGTCCGCGCTCATGTGGGGTGGGGTATCGTCGATGCTCGGGGATGACATGGCACGGCCTCGTCTTGGGTTGGCGGCGGTGGTGTCTGGCTCAGAGATCCTCAGTCACCGGCTGCGAATCTAGGCCAACGGTGTCGCCGAGGCAAGCACGACTTACAAGTATCTGTGTGACAGACCGGTGACGACGCCGGGAGCGCGGACGAGAGGTATTCATGGCCACTACCCTGATCGATCATTCGTATTCCAAGATCTATCACTGCTGTGAACATTGGATTCGTCATCCCGGCGAAGGCCGGGATCCGGTAAGTTGCTGAACCAAAAATAGGCGCCCTTAGGCGGCCACTGGATTCAGGCCCTCGCCGATGAGATGGTCTCCTCCCCCTTCTATATCGGCATATCGGCGTCACCATGCGCCATGATGGAAATACCAACAACCATTTGCCGCTGCAAGCAAGAGCAGGATCTATTGCGGAACCAGATCCCGTCTTCTGCCAAGCGTCAAACAGGCCTCTTGGTCCAACATCAGAGCCAAGCTCCGGTCTCAGGAGTTTCTGATATTAAGGAAGCTTTGATGATTTCCAGAGCCATCATTCCCTAGAGGCTAACTTCCGCGTTGCCCTTGACACAATTCCTTCCAGCCTTCTTGGCCCGATAGAGCGACTTGTCCGCATCACCCAGTAATTGATCGAAGGCCGCACAGGAATCAGTCAGGGTGGCGACACCCGTACTTATCGTGCAGGTGAGCGCTGCATGCTGATCCAGGGGTATTCGATGTGCCGCGACCGACTGACGCAGCCGCTCTGCCAGTTCAACGGCACTCGAATAGTCGGTCTCCGGCATGACAACGGCAAATTCCTCTCCTCCGATACGCGCCACCAGGTCGACATTACCGCGAACGCCATGCACACAAATATCGGCCACTGACTGAATCACACGGTCACCCGTAGGATGACCCCAGGCATCATTGACTTGCTTGAAGTGATCGATGTCCATTATCAGAAGTGAAAGAGGGTGACTAAAACGCCGGGCCCGTTTGAATTCGACCTCACCCACCTCCATCAGCTTGCGCCGATTGGCGATACTGGTGAGCGGGTCGGTTGCCGCCAGTGACTTCAGTCGTGCATTCATGCTTTCGAGCAGGGCATTCTGCTCGGTCAATTTGCGATTGATTTCTTCGATCTCGTCTTCCTTGCGTTTTCTGTCATCGATATTGAAGGTCACGCCGACGAATCTCCTTTTATCATTCTGCATGATCTTGCCGTAGTTGGCGTACCATACCCATTCATTGTTTTTTGTCCGCAGCCTGAATTCACAACGGTATTGTGCGGACTCACCCGCCATATGGCAGGCGATAGCGGCGTTTACAACCGACACATCATCTGGGTGAACGATCTTGTACAGGTCGTCGATGTAGGACAATGCCTCCTGTTCGGTATAGCCAAGTTCGGCAAAGACTTTGGTCGATCTACGGGTCACGGCGCCTGTCAGCAAATCGTTTTCCCACAAATCCAGTCCGGCGGCTTCCAAGGCAAGCTCCAGGCGTTCCTGATCGATGTATTGGTTATCCATGGGGTTGTCATCCAACATAAGGCAGTGCGCCGGCATAACCGATCTTGCGCAGCAACTCCGAAAATGAAGCCACCACCCCGGGCGCCTCACGGAATTTTTCTACGGCCTCGACCTTGATGATGCTCACAGGCTTGCCGGTGCTCCTGCCGGTCTCAGTGTCGAAGAACGCTGCCAGATCATCTATGGCGTTGGTCAAGCCAAGGCCCGTGCTTTCGGAGTAATAACAAATGGAATCGGGGGCGACGATTAGG
>JANTGX010000254.1 GCA_024762755.1 Gammaproteobacteria bacterium | reverse complement strand
GGTCTGGCCCGGCATTGGTGCGAGAGTCCGACGTGAAAACCAGATGGTCCTGAAGTTTGATGGCGATGCAATAGGTCATGCTTGTTCCGGCTAAAGGGCAACCGCGGGCGCCATTCGCAGTAAACAGCGCTTGGCGAAGTGGGTGAGCGATGGAATTGTACCCCGATGGTGGACTGCTCACTACAGACGCGTGCCCGGGGTGTCGCAGGCATCCTGCTTATCCACTGGCCGAAGTATACATGCGGCCGGCCATCACCATAGATAGGGAATGAGATGGGTTGATATGGGTCAAAGCACAGAGTGGGATTGTCGTGGATGGCAGTTCGAGTTCTCTCGTTCCGAGCGGGAGACAGACGTAACCGGCCACGTGCCGGCAGCCTTGTTTCCACTGCCACCGGGAAGGTCGCCTTGCCGCGCAGCGGGTCGCCAACGATGACCACGGAGCAGCCGCCCAAGGCACTGTTGCTCGATATGGATGGGGTGCTCTATCACGGCGATCATGCCTTGCCGGGTGCCGCTGACTTCCTCGATGCCATCGCATCGATCCCCCATCTGTTCATCACCAATAACCCGATTCTGCCGCCGGCGGCGGTGGTGGCGCGGCTGCAGCGGCTTGGCCTGCCGGCCTACGATCCAGCCGATGTGCTGACCTCCGCCCAAGCCACGGCGCGCTGGCTGGCCCGGGAGCAGCCTGGTTTCCGCTATTTCGCGGTGGGTGCCGACGGCCTCCACCAGGCACTCGCCGAGGTGGGTACAGCGGATGCCGCCCGCGCCGATTTCGTCGTCACCGGCGAGGGGCCGGGGCTGGATTTCGCCAGTCTCACCACCGGTATCAATCTGCTGATCAAGGGTGGGGCCCGCCTGGTGGCCACCAACCCCGACACCACGGTGGATGCCATGCGTGATGGCGAACACCTGGTCCTGCCCGGCGGCGGGGCACTGGTGGCGCCCTTCGCAGTGGCCAGTGGCCAGCAACCGGTGGTCATCGGCAAACCGAACCCGCTGTTGTACGAGATGGCGCTGGACCGTCTGGGTTTGGTGGCCGGTGAATGCCTGATGATCGGCGACCGGCCCGATACCGATATCGCCGGCGCGGCGCGGCTGGGCATGCACACCGCGCTGGTCCGTACCGGCCGCTTCGCCCCCGGCGCGCCCTGGCCTGACGGGCTGCCGGTGGCGGAGATCGATGTGGCTGACCTGGCGGCGCTGCGCACCGCCCTGGCGGAACGCTGGGACGGTCTGGTCACGGGCAAGAAACAACCGGCCGGAGCCGGTTGAAGTGTCACAGCGTCCCCAGCCGGAGGCGGCCTTTGCTCGGGTCAGTTGTTGCTGATTGCTCTCGACAGCCTCCAAGGACGATTATGATGGAGGCAGTATTCAGGCCACTGAGATAAAGTTCAGTGTTAATAGGCTGTTGAAAGGCCCTTTCGGCATTGCGAGTTGGGTGGCGATGAACCGATCGAATCCCTGCTCAATGGACCGGGACTGGGTGACTGGGTGACTGGGGTTGATCCTGGTGGTGTTGTCGCTGGTGTTCATCCTCGGCTTCTTTCTCGACTGGATCGAGCCCACCCCGAACGTGCTGCCGCTGCTGGCCCTGACCCTGCAGACTTCCTTCCTCACGCCGCCGCTGGATTTCGCGCTGTTCTACCTGAAGGGCGTTTGTCCCCCCGAGGTGTGACTGGCCGATCTCTGCCGTGGCGCCCATAACTCTCGATGAACACCAACAAAAACAAGGATGTTATATTATTTTCTTCATGTAGATAGGCATTGTCCGCCAGCTGCCCGAGTCATGACCAGAGACCCGATCGACTGGTACTGATGCTGTGCTGGGTAGCTCCATCTTGGCATGGTGGGGATCGGTGATTCGAATACATTCGCGCCTAACACTCTTAGACCAGCATTTACCAGCATTCTCGGATTCCACCTGGCTCGCGCAAGCGGGCCTTGTCGTTTCTGGGCAGGTCTTGCCGGTGGGCGGGCCATTGTCGGTGGGCGGTATTCGCCGAGGCGGCATCTCCCGTCGCGCGCCAGGTGCCTCGGCAACCAAACCCCTCGATGGACATTCACGGGGCGGCCGAATATCCTTTTCCCCTTTCACGATGCACTTCATGTCATCCACGCGGTCCCGCTGCGTAGTTGTCGTCCGCACATTGCCCTCCGTTCAGCGTTAATGCAAAAGATCCCCATGCAGAGATCCATCCAGCACGCCATCGTCCTGCACCTCTATCAGCCACCCGGCAAGCTCCAATGGCTGCTCGAGAACGACCGCAGTGCCTTGCAGTGCATCCTCCTGAGCTACGAACGCATCGTCCGTCATGCCCACAAATACGCCGATGTGGCCCGACTGCACGTGGTGTTTTCGCTGCCTCTGCTGAGGCAGTTGCAAGACCCCACCTTCGTTGCCGCCTGTGCGTCCCTGCTCGATATCCCGGCCCTGCTCGAGGCCTACCGGGACGCCGACGCCATCACCTTCATCGGCAGTGGCACCCATCATGCCCCCTTGCCCCATATCCCGCGTGAAGACTGGGACGACCAGCTGCGCGGTGAGCGGGCGCTGCTCGAAGGAGTCTTCGGCCACGGCGTGAAGGGTTATTGGCCGCCGGCGGGCATTTTCAGCCGGGTCATGATTCCGAACCTGGTGGACGCGGGCTATGAATATGTCTTGTTGCCGGCATTGACGCTGATGACCGAAAACCGACGCCCCGCCGACCCATATCGCACCTATCGCCTGAGCTATGGCGACGAGAGCCTCACGGTGGTGCCCTGTGACGTGGGTTTCTCACAGGCGCAGGCGCACGGGCTGGATGCCCCCTGGCTGGCGGATGAATTGCGTAACGGGGTCGCACAGTCCCCGGCGACGGATGCCCCCTATCTGCTGACCAGCTGCTCCGATGGCGACGTAGGCGAGTGGTTTCTGCGCGAGGACGAAGAAGAGGGCTTCTTTGGCCGCTTCTTTTCACCCTACATAGAATTTTGCCAAACGGGGGAATTCCCCATTCGCCCCGTGGGACTGACGGCGTACATTCAGCATCACCCGAGTCAGCGGCCGGTGAGGCTGCGCGAGGATCCCCTCGCCGGGCATACCGAGGGTCGGCCGGTGTCCAGTCCCGCACTCGAGGGCCTGTTTGCCAGTTCGCGACGCTATTGGGCCCTGGCCGAGGGGGAAGCGACGACGACGCTCGCGGCCGATATGCAACGGGCCCGCGGTCTGTTGCTGGAGGCCCAGGGCAGTGGTTTCGTCCTCGACCAGGAAGGCCGTTGGGCGGGCATGCGCCAACGGCTCGCACAGGTGGATGCCCTGTTGCCGGCTGGAGCGGCCAAGGGCGACAACCGCGATCCGAGCCTGGCTGCGGCGACGATCACGGCAGAGGTCGAGACCCCGAGCCATCGGGCGGCCGTACCGCCGGCAAAAAAGGCGGCCAAGAAAAAGGTCGCCAAGAAGAAGGCCGTGAAGAAGGCTGTTAAGAAGAAGGCCGTGAAGAAAAAGGCTGTTAAGAAGAAGGCCGTGAAGAAGGCCGTAACGAAAACGACCCGGCCGGCGACGCCAGCGTCTCCGGCGCGGACGGCAGTAAAGGCGCAGCCTGTGGAGGTCGAGGTGGCCGCCAAGGGCCCCGCCACGGCCGGCAAGAAACAGAAGCCTTAGAATATGACCCGATCCAGGGCGGCAGAACTTCCCCGGGCAAGTGATGAGTGACATCGATTCCGAACACGTAAGGTTGTGCCGAGACGATGAATGAATCTGCAAAATCCGAGGTGGCCTCCGTGTCACTGAGTGACATGGAGG
>JANTGX010000253.1 GCA_024762755.1 Gammaproteobacteria bacterium | reverse complement strand
CGGGGCCTTTTTTTGTGCGGGGTGCTACCGGCGTCTCGGCCGGGACTTACGGCAGCAGGCTCTCGCCGGCCCACAGGTCCTCGAGGCGTTCGCGCTCGCGCACCACGTAGAAGTTCTCGCCGTCCACCATCACCTCGGCGGCACGCGGGCGGGAGTTGTAGTTGGAACTCATGCCGAAGCCGTAGGCACCCGCCGAGCGCACCGCCAACAGGTCGCCGGGCGCAAGGCTCAGCTCACGGTCCTTGCCGAGGAAGTCGCCGGTCTCACACACCGGCCCCACCACATCATAGACCCGCCGCTCGCCGCTGCTGTGGGGTGTCACCGGCACGATCTCCTGCCAGGCCTGGTAGAGGGCGGGCCGCATGAGGTCGTTCATGCCCGCGTCGACGATGGCGAAGCTCTTCTCTTCGCCGGGCTTGAGGTAGGTGACCCGTGTCAGCAGGATGCCGGCATTGCCGGCGATGGCGCGTCCCGGCTCGACGATGATCTCCATCCCCCGTTCGCGCAACGGTGCGCAGATGGCGGCGGCATAGTCTGCCGGTTCCGGCGGCCGTTCGTCGTGATAGGGGATGCCGAGGCCGCCGCCCACGTCGACATGGCGCAGGCGGATGCCCTGGGCGGCCAGGCGATCGATGAGGGCCAGCAGGCGCTCGAGGGCATCGATGAAGGGGGCCATCTCACACAGCTGGGAGCCGATGTGGCAGTCCACCCCCACCACCTCCAGGTTGGTCAGCTCGGCGGCGCGCCCAAACACCGCCTCGGCCTGCGCGATGTCGATGCCGAACTTGTTCTCCTTGAGGCCGGTGGAGATGTAGGGATGGGTGCGGGCGTCCACGTCGGGGTTGACGCGCAGGGAGACGGGCGCCACCCGGCCCATCTCGCCGGCCACCCGGTCGAGGGTCAGCAGCTCGGCCTCGGACTCGACGTTGAAACAGCGGATGCCGGCCTCCAGCGCCGCGCGCATCTCCCACTCCAGCTTGCCCACGCCGGAGAAGACCACCTTGCCGGCATCGCCACCGGCGGCCAGCACCCGCGCCAGCTCACCGCCGGAGACGATGTCGAAACCGGAACCGAGGCGCGCCAACAGATTCAGCACGGCGAGGTTGGAATTGGCCTTCACCGCATAGCACACCAGGTGAGGGTGGCCGGCGAGGGCCGAATCGAAGGACCGCCAGTGGCGCTCCAGGGTGGCGCGAGAGTAGACATAGCAGGGCGTGCCGAGGATCTCGGCCAACTGCGTCAGGTCGACCTCTTCGGCCTGCAAGCGGCCGTCTCGATACTCGAAATAATCCATGTTCAGGGTGCCTGTGTGTGATTCGCGGGGGGTGTCGGGTCGGGACGGTAGAGCGGACCCTTCTGGCCACAGGCGCTGAGGGCGCTGCCGGTGCCGAGGACGGCGATCACCAACCAGAGTAGGTATTGTGCCCAGCAGTGTTTCATGGATAAATGCCTCGGCGCGAAAAGCCGGGATTATACTATCTCGCGGCCGACGGCGAGGTGCCGGGCCGCCTTTATTTGGCCTGGCCCGGCAGCGCACACGTCACCCCTTCCCCCGCAGACGAGAGGATGTATGAACGAAACCGAATTCAAGCAGATGGTGGACGAGATCCTGCAGCACATCGAGGGCCAACTGGAAGACTGCCAGACCGACCTCGATTGGGATCTGGCCGACGGCGTGCTCAGCATCCAGTGCGAGAACGGCACCCAGATCATCATCAACCGGCAGGTGCCGACGCGGCAGATCTGGGTCGCCACCCGCGCCGATGGCTTCCACTTTGCGCAGGAGGATGACGGTCGGTGGCGCCAGAACGGGCTCGAGCTGTTCGAGCTGCTCAACCGCACACTGCGCGAGCAATGTGGCGAGGCCCTGCAGCTGACGCCACCCACTACGGCATGAGCGACGAGGCCCCCATCGAGCTGGAGACCGCCCCGTCTGCCGACGCGGCGGTCATCTGGCTGCATGGACTGGGCGCCGACGGCAGCGACTTCGTCCCCATCGTGCCCGAGCTGCCGCTGGCGGACGGCGCCCGCATTCGCTTCGTCTTTCCCCACGCACCCCTGCGCCCGGTCACCCTCAATGGCGGCCATGTCATGCGTGCCTGGTACGACATCTACTCCCTAGACCGCGGTGGCCCCCAAGACCTGGCCGGCCTGGCCGAGGCACGGACACAGCTGGAGGGCCTGATCGCGCGGGAGCGTCGACGCGGCATCGCCGAGACGCGCATCGTCCTCGCCGGTTTTTCCCAGGGCGGCGCGGTGGCCCTGCACACGGGGCTACGCCACCCGGCGGCGCTGGCCGGCATCGCCGGCCTCTCCACCTACCTGCCCTGTGCCGACCAGCTCGCCGAGGAACACCATCCGGCGAGTCTCGCCACCCCGCTCTTCCTCGCCCACGGCCGCGACGACGACATCATTCCCTTTGGCACTGGCGAGCACACCCGCGACCGCCTGCTAGAGCTGGGTTACACGGTGGAGTGGCACGCCTACCCCATGCCGCACAGCCTGTGCCCCGCCGAGGTCCGCGACCTCGGCGCGTGGCTGACGCGGCGCCTGCCCGTGCTCGACTGACGCCGCCCAGTACCGCCGCGCGACTCGCCAACCGGGCTTGCGTGGTGTGGCAAGCCGACCGACAAGGCCACGACCCGGATGACCGGCCCGCTTTTCCTTCGCCCAAGAAAAAAGAGAGAGGCTCACGCCCCTCTCTTCTCTTTCGTCCCGTTCTGTGCCCGTACGGGCCGGTCGGGGCCTACTTGTAGTAGTCGATCATCTCTTCCAGACGCAGCGGGGTGATCTTTCTCGCGTGGCCAGCGGAGCCGAAGGCCTCGTAACGGGCCTTGCAGATCTCCTTCATGGCCTCGGTGGAGGCCTTGAGGAACTTGCGCGGATCGAACACGGAGGGGTTCTCGGCGAGGAACTTGCGCACGGCGCCGGTGGAGGCCATGCGCAGGTCGGTGTCGATGTTGACCTTGCGCACGCCGCTCTTGATGCCTTCGACGATCTCCTCCACGGGCACGCCATAGGTCTCGCCCATGTCGCCGCCGTACTCGTTGATGATCTTCAGCCATTCCTGCGGCACCGAGGAGGAGCCGTGCATCACCAGGTGGGTGTTGGGCAGCTTGGCATGGATCTCGCGGATACGGTCGATGCGCAGGATCTCGCCAGTGGGCGGCTTGGTGAACTTGTAGGCACCGTGGGAGGTACCGATGGCGATGGCCAGGGCGTCGACGCCGGTCTTGGCGACGAAATCGGCGGCCTCGTCGGGGTCGGTCAGCAGCTGGTCCATGTCCAGCTTGCCCTCGGCGCCGTGGCCGTCTTCCTCGCCCATCTCGCCGGTCTCCAGGGAGCCCAGGCAACCCAGCTCGCCTTCCACGGAGACGCCGCAGGCGTGCGACATCTCGACCACCTTGCGGGTGACGTCGACGTTGTACTCGTAGGTCGAGGGGGTCTTCATGTCGGGCATCAGGGAGCCGTCCATCATCACCGAGGTGAAGCCGGACTGGATGGAACGGATGCACACCGCCGGCTCGGAGCCGTGGTCCTGGTGCATGACGACGGGAATGTGCGGGTACATCTCGGTGGCCGCCGTGACCAGGTGGCGCAGGAAGGGCTCGCCGGCATAGCTGCGCGCGCCGGCGGAGCCCTGCATGATGACCGGGCTGTCGGTCTCGTCGGCGGCCTGCATGATGGCGTGCACCTGCTCCATGTTGTTGACGTTGAACGCCGGCATGCCGAAGTCGTGCTCGGCGGCATAGTCCAGCAATTGACGCAAGGAAATAAGGGCCATGGTGTGTCTCCTGTCTATAGTGTCGAAA
>JANTGX010000252.1 GCA_024762755.1 Gammaproteobacteria bacterium | reverse complement strand
TTGCCCTCCAACCCCTGCAGGGTGAGCAGGGGCAGGAAGACGATGATGATGATGCCGATGCCCGAGGCCATGGGCACGGAGACCTCGCGCACCGCGCGGTAGATGAGGTGCAGGCGCGGCAGCCGGCCGTCCTGGTCGCGCGCCAGGTGGCTGACCACGTTCTCCACCACCACCACCGCGGCGTCCACCAGCATGCCGATGGCGATGGCCAGGCCACCCAGGGACATGAGGTTGGCCGAGAGACCGAAGGTGTGCATGAGGATGAAGGTGCTGAGTGCCGCGAGGGGCAACACCAGGGCCACGGTGAGCGCCGCGCGCAGGTCACCGAGGAACAACACCAGCAGCACCAGCACCAACACGGTGGCCTCGCCCAGGGCGCTGGTGACGGTGCCCACGGCACGGTTCACCAAGCGCCCGCGATCATAGAAGACATTGATCTCGACGCCCGCCGGCAGGGCCGGGCGCAGTGCATCGAGCTTGGCATGGATGCCCGCCACCAGGTCGCGCGCATTGGCCCCGCGCAGGCCCAGCACCAGGCCCTCCACCACTTCACCGCGGCCGTCGTGGGTCACCGCGCCGTAACGGGTCAGGGAACCGATACGCACCGTGGCGACGTCGGCCACGCGCACCGGCTGACGCATGTCGGCCCGCACGACGATGGCGCGCACGTCGTCCAGGGTCTGGATGGCGCCCTCGGTGCGCACCAGCAGCACCTCCTCGCCATCGTTGAGTCGCCCGGCGCCGTCGTTGCGGTTGTTGTGGCGCAGGGCGTCCTGCAACTGCAGGGTGCTGATGCCGCGGGCCAGCAGGCGGGCCTGGTCCGGCACCACCTCGAAGGTGCGCGCCTTGCCGCCGAGGGCATTGACGTCGGCCACGCCGGGCACCGTGCGCAGGGCGGGCCGGATCACCCAGTCGAGCAGGTCGCGCTGTTCGATGAGCGACAAGCCGCCGCCCTCGATGGTGAACATGAACATCTCGCCCAGCGGCGTGGTCATGGGCGCCATGCCGCCGCTGATGTCCTTGGGCAGGTCGCCCCAGATGGCGTTCAGCCGTTCGGCCACCTGTTGGCGCGCCCAATAGATGTCGGTGCCCTCCTCGAAGTCCACGGTGATGTCGGTCAGCGCATACTTGGCCACCGAGCGCAGCATGGCCTTGTGCGGGATGCCCAGCATCTCCACCTCCACCGGCGCGGTGATGCGGGCCTCCACCTCTTCCGGGGTCATGCCCGGGGCCTTGATGATGATCTTCACCTGGGTGCTGGAGACGTCGGGGAAGGCGTCGATGGGGGTCTTCTGAAAGGCCATCCAGCCGCCGCCGAGCAGCAGCAGGGCGACCAGCAGCATGAGCAGCCGTTGGGTCAGGGCGAGTTGGATCAGGCGGGCGAGCATCAGTCGTTTCCTTCCAGCCAGGCGGCCTTGAGCGCCGCCGTGCCGCGCATCACCACCTCGTCATCGGCTTGCAGATCGGCAGTCACCACCACCGCGTCGCTCTCCTCGGCCTGAATGCGCACGGGCAGGACGAGAAAGCCGTCGTCACGGGCGACGAACACCCAGGTCTTGCCGGCGTGACGCACCAATGCGCCGAGGGGAATGCGGTAGTTGTGCGCACCGCGCTGGCTGGCCAGTTCCGCCTCGACGAACTGCCCCGGGCGCAGGCGCTCGGCACCCTCGCGCACCTCGGCGCGCACCAGCACGCCCTGGTCGGCCCCGTGCACGGTGCGGCCGATGGTGATGACGCGGCCCGTCACCGCCGGCTCCAGCACCCGCACGGGGCTGCCCGGGGCGATCGCCGGCAGTTGTTCCAGGGGGGCGTGGATCTCCAGCCAGAGGGGTTTCAGCTGACCGATCTTGTACAGCGGGTCGAGGGCGTTGAGGCGCTGCCCGGGGGTCGCCAGGCGTTCGAGCACCACGCCGTCCATGGGCGAGCGCACGCGGAGCGTGCCGGAGAGGCGGCGCGCCTCGGCCAGACGTTTGAGCTCGGCATCGCTCATGCCGGCCAGCTGCAGCGTCTGCCGGGCCTGCTCCACCGCCGTGTTCACCTGCACGTAGTGGGCGTGGCTGGTCTGGTAGCGGCGTTCGGCGATGATGCCCTCCTCCAACAACTGCCGGTCGCGTTCCCAGTCGGCGCGCGCCAGGTCCAGGCGGCTGAGGGCCTCCAGGTATTGGCGTTGCAGATCAAGCAGCTCGGGGCTGAGCACCGAGGCCAGGGGTTGCCCCTGCTTCACCGTATCACCCTCCGCCACCAGCAGGGTCTCGAGCAACCCGCCCAGTGGTGTGCTGACCACCCGTAGCTGCGTCGTCGGCACCTCCACCTGGGCCGGATAGGGCACGCTCCACGAGGCCTCGACGCGTGCCACCGGGGCGGTCTGGATGCCCATGGCCTGGCGCTGGGCCGGGCTCATGGGGATCAGTTCGGCGGCCAATAGGCGCCCACCGGGCGCACCCAGCGTGAGGGCCAGGACGAGGATCAAAACGGCGTTGCGCGACGGGGTCATCATTGCGGAATCTCTCCCAAGAGGTGGTTGTGGTGGCTCACGGCACGCGCATAGGCCAGGGACAGGCGACGCAGCTGGCGCTCCGCCGTCACCGCCTCGCTGCGTGCCTCGAGCAACAGATACAGGTCGATCTCGCCCAGTTCGAAGGCGCGCTGACTCATCTGCAGGCGCTCGCTCGCCACCGCGTTCTGCGCCTGCGCCAGGCTCTGGGCCTTCTGCAGGCGGTCGAGGGTCTGCCGTGAGGCCACCGCCTGCAGCTCGAGCTGGCGGCGGGTCTCGGCCAGGGCCACCCGGGCCTGCGCCAGGGCCGCCTCACTCTCCGCACGCTGCGGGGCCATGGCACGGCTGCCGCCGATGGGCAGGCGGATCTCGGCGGCGAGGGCGTTGTCGTAGGCCTCCGTGCTGCTGCCGCGGTCGCGACGGGCATACAGGGTGAGTTCCGGCGCTGTCGTGCGCTCGCGACGCAGGGCGTCGCGCCGGGCCTGGGCCTCGGCCAGCCGGCGGCGCCGCTGCTCGAGCAGGGGATGATCCTCGGCCAGGTTCTCGAGCGGGCGGGTCTGCGGCGGCGGTTCGGGGGCCTCGCGCAGCCCCGTATAGGCCTCCCAATCGGCCTGCGCGGCGGCCTGTCGGCTCTCTGCTTGCTGATGCTCCACCTCGCGGCGCAGGGCCGCCTGGCGGGCCATGAGCAGGTCGGCACGGGCCAGCTCGCCGGCGCTCACCCGCCGTTTCACCCCGTCCACCAGGGCCTGCGCGGCGGCCTGCTGGTGATCCGAGAGGACCTCGTCCTCGATGGCCGCGCGTAGATTCCACAGGCGCTCCAGCACCTCGCCCGCCACCTGCCAGCGCAATCGACGCGCATCCACGGCGCTCTGACCGGCGATGCTCTCCGCCAGTGCCCGCTGCGCATCCCGCTGGCCGGGCAGGCGCAGGGGCAGGGAGAGCGCGGCCTCGTACTCCTCCAGGCCGCGATCGCTGGTCAGGGCGTCGGAGCGATAGAGCAGGCTGGCCGAGGGGTCACCCCCGAGCCAGGCATCGGCCTGCCGTCGATAGCCGGCGGCCCGCAGCTGCTGGGTCTCGGCCAGGGCGCGGCGGGGGTCCTGGTCGAGGGCCGCCTCGATGGCGGCAGACAGGCCCGACGCCGCCAGGGCCGGGGGCAGGACGAACAACAGCAGCGCTGTCGCTGCTATATAGGAGGCGAGTCGGGACATGGTTTTCGCTTTGCTTGGCAGAGGTTGTCTCAGGATCTGCAGAGCATAGGGCCTGAATCTGAAAGTGTCCTTAAGACAGCGGAACATGGGATTTCCCGCCGTCCTCGCCAGCGATCGC
>JANTGX010000251.1 GCA_024762755.1 Gammaproteobacteria bacterium | reverse complement strand
CGCGACGCTGGAAGTTGCGCAGCACGCCGTTGACCAGGCCGCGCGCCCAGCCCTTGCCGAGGGCCGCCGTGGCACCCACCGTCTCCGCCACCGCGGCATGTGGCGGTATGCGCATGGCGTCGAGCTGGTGCAGGCCGAGCAGGATCAGGGCGTGCAGGTCGGCGTCCTTGGCCTTGAAGGGCTTGCGCAGGAGTTGCCGGGCGATGGCGTCGAGACGGAACCAGTGCCGCAGGGTGCCGTAGCAGAGGGCCTGGATCAGGGGGCGGTCACTGGCGCGGGCGGCGGGCAGGCCCTCTTCCAGGGCGGTGGTGAGGGAGCGGCCCTCTTCGGCCACGCGCTGCAGGATGCGTGCGGCGATGGCGCGGGGGTCGTTCACTCTTCACCCAGGCGCCGGCCCAGCAGATGGTGGGCGTTGAGAAAGGCCTCGGCGTCCAGCGGGCGTCCACCGGGCAATTGCAGGCGGGTGATGCGCAGGCGGCCTTCGCCGCAGGCCACGTCGATGCCCTCGCGGCCCTCGGCCAGTACCGTGCCGGGGGGCGCGTCGCTGGGTGCGTCCAGCGGGCGGGCCTGCCAGATGCGCAGGTTGTCGCCGTCGAGGCGGGTGAAGGCCACCGGCCAGGGATTGAAGGCGCGCACCTGGCGGTCGATGGCCGCGGCCGGCTGCTGCCAGTCGATGCGCGCCTCGGCCTTGTCGATCTTGGCCGCGTAGGTGGCCTGGCTGTCGTCCTGCGGTTCGGGCGTCAGACTGCCGGCCTGCAGACGGCGCAGGGTCTCGAGCAGGGCCTCGGCACCGAGCCGGGCGAGGCGGTCGTGCAGGGTCTGCGCGGTATCCTCGGCGTTGATGGGGGTGCGCACCTTGAGCAGCATGTCGCCGGTATCCAGGCCTTCGTCCATCTGCATGATGGTGACGCCGGTCTCGTGGTCGCCGGCGAGGATGGCGCGCTGGATGGGGGCGGCGCCGCGCCAGCGCGGCAGCAGGGAAGCGTGCACGTTGAGGGCTCCCAAAGGTGGCGTCTCGAGCACTGCCTTGGGCAGGATCAGGCCATAGGCTACCACCACCATGATGTCGGCGCCGAAGCCGGCCAGCTCGCGCTGGACCTCGCTGTCGCGCAGGCTCGCCGGCTGGCGCACGGGGATGCCGTGGGCCTCGGCGAGGGCCTTCACCGGGCTGGCCTTGAGCTTGCGCCCGCGCCCGGCCGGGCGGTCGGGCTGGGTGTAGGCGGCGCACACCGAGTGTTCGCTGTCGAGCAGGGCCTGCAGGGTGGTGGCGGCGAACTCGGGAGTGCCGGCAAACAGGATCTTGAGGCCGTTGGCCACGGGTGTTCCTCTCTGGGTCGGGGAAGGGGCCTACATGGTGTGCAGGCGCTGTTTTTCCAGTTTCTTGCGGATACGGTTGCGTTTCAGGGCGGAGAGGTGATCGACGAACAGCTTGCCGTCGAGGTGGTCGATCTCGTGTTGGATGCACACCGCCAGCAGGCCGTCGGCCTCCAGCTCGAAGGGCTTGCCTTCGCGATCCAGGGCGCGCACGCGGATGCGTTCGGCGCGTTCCACCGGCTCGTAGATGCCGGGCACCGAGAGGCAGCCTTCCTCGGTCTTTTCCACCCCCTCGCTGGCCAGCAGTTCGGGGTTGATGAGGCACAGCGGTTGGTCCTTGTCCTCGGAGACGTCTATGACCACGATGCGCTGCGGGATGTTCACTTGCACCGCGGCCAGGCCGATGCCGGGGGCCTCGTACATGGTCTCGAACATGTCGTCTACGAGGCGGCGGGTGGTGTCGTCCACCTGGCTCACGGGCGCGGCCTTCTGGCGCAGGCGGGGATCGGGAAAATGCAGGATACTGAGCAGAGACATGTGAATTTCGTCAATAAAGAGACTGGGCGATCAAAGATATGCTGTGCAGCTGCCGATGAGTATACCCAGGTATGTGCATTTCCGGTAGAAAGCGGGGCCCCTGGCGGCCTTGCTGGCTTCTTTCCGGTGGTCGCTATCTCATTCATTTTTCTTCTATTAACGGCCTCTCGCAGGCAGCGGGAGCAACTGGAGTCGAACGCATGATTCGTCTACACTCGCAAAAACCGACGAACAAAGGGACGACGATGTCGAAACGATTGATTCTGGGCCTGGCGCTGTTGTGCCTCGGTATGGGTGTGGCCTTGGCCGATACCATCAAGCTGAAGGCGGATCACCCCGACCGCTATGTGGTGCGCAAGGGCGACACGCTGTGGGATATCTCTGCCCGCTTTCTGCAGAGCCCCTGGCGCTGGCCCGAGGTGTGGAGCTTCAACCCGCAGATCAAGAATCCCCATCTCATCTATCCGGGTGACGTGGTGTATCTGGAATACGACGCCCAGGGCCGGCCCATCCTGCGCGTGCAGCGCGGCAAGCCGACGGTGAAGCTGTCGCCCAAGGTGCGGGCAGAGCGGGTGGAAAGCCCCATCGCCACCATCCCCATGGACGCCATCAGCCAGTTCCTGGGCGAGCCGCGGGTACTCAGCGAGCGCGAGGTGGAAGACGCCGCCTATATCCTCTCCGGGCGCGACGAGCGCCTCATCTCGGCGACGGGCGACACCATCTATGCCCGCGGCCTGTTGCCGGGGCAGGATCCCAAGTCGCGCTATCTGGTGCTGCGTGTCGGTCAGCCCTTCCGCAATCCCGGCGCCGCGCGCGGCGACATCCTCGGCTATGAGGCCCTGTATGTAGCCGATGCCCTGGTGGAGGATTTCGGCGATCCCAGCACTCTGCGCATCATCCATTCCAGCCGCGAGGCCCTGGTCGGCGATCGCCTGGTACCCAAGGGTGCCGAGAGCGTCGATCAGGCCTTTATCCCCCACGCACCATCGATGCCGGTGGAGGGCAGCATCATCGCCGTGGTCGATGGCATCGCCCGCATCGGTCAGTTCCAGACCGTGGTCCTGAACAAGGGCGAGCAGGACGGCATGGAGGTCGGCCATGTCCTGGCCGTGTACCAAAGCGGCGCCGAGGTGCGTGACACCTTTGGCGAACACCGTGGCGAACTGGTCAAGTTGCCCGAGACGCGCGCCGGTATCGTGCTCGTCTATCGCACCTTCGACCGGGTCAGCTATGCCTTGGTGATGGATGCCGAGCGGGACATGCACATCTACGACACGGTGCGTAACCCCTGAGCCACTGCCGGGCGGGGTCCCGGCACTACCGATCGAGGAGAATTCTGCCCATGGAAGGGCCCAGCAGCGGCGATGTGCCGCGTTCCGATCTGCACTACTGGTTGGCCCTCGCGCGTACCCCGGGGGTCGGCACTATCACCTTTCGGCGCCTGTTGTCGCGCGTCGGTTCGCCGCAATCCCTGTTCGAGCTTCCGCCCGCCGAGCGAACCCGGGTGGTGCGTCTGCCGCCCGCCGCGCGGGCCTTCCTCGCCGCCCCCGACTGGGAGGGCGTGGAGGCCGATCTGGCCTGGGCGGCATCGACCGGCCACCACATCCTGACCCTGCACGACCCCCGCTATCCGGAATCCCTGAAGGAGATCGCTGACGCCCCACCGCTGCTCTTCGTGCATGGTGACCCCGCCTTGCTCGCAAGGCCCCAGATCGCCCTGGTGGGCAGTCGCAACCCCACGGCCGGCGGCCGTCAGCTGGCCGAGGATTTCGCCGCTGCCCTGGTTCGAGCCGGCTTCGTGGTCACCAGCGGTCTGGCCCTCGGCGTGGATGCGGCGGCCCATCGCGGCGCTTTGCGAGCCGGGGGCGAGACCGTGGCCGTGGCCGGGACCGGCCTCGACCGGGTCTACCCGGCTCGGCACCGGGGTCTGGCCCGGGAGGTGGTGGCGCAGGGTGCCCTGGTGAGCTAGTTCGCCATCGGCA
>JANTGX010000250.1 GCA_024762755.1 Gammaproteobacteria bacterium | reverse complement strand
CACCGCCATGGGCAAGGACGTGATGCTGATGGACGCCGACCTCGGTCTGGCCAATATCGACGTCATGCTCGGTCTGCATCCCACCTATGACCTGTCGCACGTGCTCGACGGCGAGCGCAGCCTGGAGGAGGTCATCTGCACCGGCCCCGACGGTATGCGCATCGTCCCGGCGGCCTCCGGCATCCAGAAGATGGCCGAGCTGAGCACCGTGGAGCATGCCGGTGTCATCAGCGCCTTCAGCGAACTCAGTGTCAGCCCCGACGTATTGCTCATCGACACCGCCGCGGGCATCTCCGACAACGTGGTGACCTTCTCCCGCGCGGCGCAGGAGGTGGTGGTGGTGGTGTGCGACGAGCCGGCCTCCATCACCGATGCCTACGCCTTGATCAAACTGCTCAATCGCGAGTACGGCATCTACCGCTTCCGCGTCCTCACCAATCGGGTGCAGAGCGTGCAGGACGGCCGAGCGCTGTACAACAAGATCCTCAAGGTCACGGACCGCTATCTCGATGCGGCCCTCGATTTCATGGGGGTGGTGCCGGAAGACGAGTATCTGCGCAAGGCCGTGCAGCGGCAGCGCGCGGTGGTCGAGGCCTATCCCCGCAGTAAGTCCGCCCTGGCATTTAAGAAGTTGGCCAGCAAAGCCGATAGTTGGCCTGTACCGGCGTCGGCTGGTGGGCAACTGGAGTTCTTCGTGGAACGGCTGATCATGGCAAGTCAGCAAACCTTTAATTGAACCAAGTACCTACAAACCCGGTTGTACCCAGCCCGTAACGTAATAGGAGCGTCGTCATGAGTGGAGCGGCATTGTACGCAGAGGCCCAGGCCTTCGATCAGAACATCAACGATGAGATTGCTGAACATACCCCGCTGGTGAAGCGCATCGCGTATCACCTCATGTCGCGCCTGCCGCCGAGTGTGCAGCAGGACGACCTGATCCAGGCCGGCATGATCGGTCTGCTCGAGTCCCTGCGCAATTACGACGCCTCGCAGGGCGCCAGCTTTCAGACCTATGCCCGCATTCGCATCCGCGGCGCCATGCTGGACGAGATCCGCAAGAACGACTGGGCACCGCGTTCGGTGCACCGCAAGGCGCGCATGGTGGCCGAGGTGGTGAAGGACATCGAGAACCGCACCGGCCGCGACGCCCGCGATCAGGAGATCGCCGAGGGCCTGAACGTCTCCCTGCAGGAGTATCACCGCCTGCTGCAGGACGCCAGCGGCCATCGCGTCTTCAGCTACGAGGAATTGAACGTGGATTCCCAGGGCACCCATGAATGCCTGACGCAACGCAGTGATGGCCCCCTGGAGGGCCTGCAGTCGGCCGACTTCAAACGCGGCCTGGCCGAGGCCATCGCCGGTCTGCCCGAGCGTGAGCGCCTGGTGATGACCCTGTACTACGACGAGGAGCTGAACCTGCGTGAGATCGGCTCCATCCTCGGCGTCAGTGAATCGCGGGTCTGCCAGATACACGGACAGGCGGTGATCCGCCTGCAATCACGCATGAATCACTGGGTCGACGACGCCGATTGAGGCGCGATCCACAGACCATCAGTACCGAGAGAGCGGAGGACCCCCTTGGACAAGAACATGAAAATCCTCATCGTGGACGATTTTTCCACCATGCGGCGGATCATCAAGAACCTGTTGCGCGACCTGGGGTTCACCAATACCACCGAGGCCGACGACGGTCTCACCGCGCTGCCCATGTTGCAGGCGGGTGACTTCGACTTCCTGGTCACCGACTGGAACATGCCGGGCATGCAGGGGATCGACCTGCTCAAGGCGGTGCGGGCCGACGCCAATCTGGCCAGCCTGCCGGTGTTGATGGTGACCGCCGAGCAGAAGCGCGAACAGATCGTCGAGGCGGCGCAGGCCGGGGTCAACGGCTACATCGTCAAACCGTTCACCGCACAGACCCTGAAGGAGAAGATCGACAAGATTTTCGAACGCATCGACGGAGGCGGTTGAGCATGAGTGACGCAACCAACGATGCCGCCGAGACCCAGGAGGACATCCTGGCCCGCGCCGAGGAACTGGTGCGCGAGATGCAGGCCGGCAACGAAGAGCGCGTGCAGACGCTGCTCGACCTGATCAACCGTTCGCGCGAAGAGGGCATCTACCACGAAGTGGGCAAGATGACCCGCCAGTTGCACGACACCCTCAACGCCTTCTGTGAAGAGACCCGGCTGGACCAGATCGCCGACGAGATCCCCGATGCACGCAGCCGTCTGCGTCACGTCATCACCCTCACCCAGCAGGCCGCCGACCGCTCGCTGGGCGCGGTGGAGGCGACCCTGCCCACCTGCGACCAGCTCTCTACCCGTATCCACCGCCTGGGTGAATCGTGGCAGAACTTCAAGCGACGCGAAATGACGGTGGAACAGTTCCGCGCCTTGAGCAGCGAGTTAGAGGGCTTCTTCGTCGATGCCGAGCAGGACACCGCGGACATTCGCAGCGGTCTCAACGACATCATGATGGCGCAGGATTTTCAGGACCTCACCGGCCAGATCATCGGCCGCGTCATCGAACTGGTGGAGGAGGTGGAGGGCAACCTGGTGGACCTGGTGCGCATCACCGGTACCCGCCTCACCCCGCAGGAAAACGACAAGGAAAAGAAAGAGACCGCCGAGCTCAAGCCGGACGTGGAGGCCGAAGGCCCCGTGGTTCCCGGCGTGACCAAGGCTGACACGGTCTCCGGCCAGGACGAAGTGGACGACCTGCTTTCGAGCCTGGGCTTCTGAGGAAAAAACGACCATGGCCTTTGACGACGATCAAGAACTATTGCAGGACTTCCTGGTTGAGGCCGGGGAGATCCTCGAGGAACTCAACGAACAGTTGGTGGACCTCGAGCAGCGCCCGGACGACAAGGAACTGCTGAACGCCGTGTTCCGCGGCTTCCACACCATCAAGGGCGGCGCCAGCTTCCTCAGTCTGGATGCCTTGGTCGGGCTCTGTCACCGTGCCGAAGACGTGTTCAACGCCCTGCGCAACGACGAGCTGAGCGTGGACTCGCGCCTCATGGACGTGATGCTGCCGGTGCTCGACGTGCTCAACACCCAGTTCGAGACCCTGCGCGGGGGTGTCGAGCCGGAACATGCCGAGCCGCAGATGCTGCAGGATCTGGAGAACCTGCTCAAGGGTGAACCCGCGCCGCCACCGGCGGCGACGCCGAGCGCGCCCCCGGCCAGCGAGCCGCCCGCGGATGCCGCCGATGCCGCCTTCGACAAGCTGGTGGCCGACAGCGATGCCCCGGCCGCCGGCGGCGACGAGATCAGCGAAGAGGAATTCGAGGCCCTGCTCGACCAACTGCACGGCGAGGGCAAGCACAGCGGTGTCCCCGCCGACGAACCCATCGGCACCCCGTCGTCCGCCACGCCGTCCGCCGCCGGTGACGACGAGATCAGCGAAGACGAATTCGAGGCCCTGCTCGACCAGTTGCACGGCAAGGGACAGTTCCAGGCCGCGGCGGCCGAGACACCCGCGGCGCAGGCCGAGACCCCCGCGTCGCCGGTAGAGCCACCTGCAGCGGCAGCGGCCGAGAGTGCGCCGCCAGCACCCGCCGCAGAGAAACCGGCCGAGGCGGCCAAGCCGGCCCCGGCCGCCAAGCCCGCGGCGAAACCGGCGGCCAAGGAGCCCCAGGCCGAGACCACCGTGCGCGTGGACACCAAGCGCCTCGACGACATCATGAACATGGTCGGCGAGCTGGTGCTGGTGCGTAACCGCATGGCCACCCTGGAGCTGTCCACGCACAGCGAAGAACTCTCCAAGGTGGTGGGCAATCTGGACGTGGTCACCGCCGATCTGCAGGCGGCGGTGATGAAGACCCGCATGCAGCCCATCAAGAAGGTCTTCGGCCGCTTCCC
>JANTGX010000249.1 GCA_024762755.1 Gammaproteobacteria bacterium | reverse complement strand
GAGGAGATCATCCACGAGGACTTCCCCATGGATCAGGTCTCTGTGCTGCACCGGGCCGGCGGTAAGGGCGACGACTTCCTCGGCATCGCCTACGTGGACGAAAAGGAGCGCTTCAAGGTCTGGGGCGCGAGTGGCGCCCTGGCCGGCGCCCTTGGCGGACTCCTCGCCGGGGCCGGCGGCCTGATGCTGATCCCGGGCATCGGCCCCGTACTGGCGGCCGGGCCCATCATCAATGCCATCGTCGGTGCCGTGGCCGGTGCAGGCCTGATGACCGCGGGCGCCGCAGCGACACATCTGACCATCGCCCTGCGCAGGATGGGCATCCCCGAGGACAAGATCGAGACCCTGCACCAAGCGGTGCTGGACGGTAAGACCGTGGTGCTCATGGACGTGGGTGACGACGATCCGCAGAAATGGATCGACCGCCTGTCGTGGAAGGGTGCGGATCCGGTGCTGGTCATGCCCTGAGCGGCCAAGTGCTGCATGGTTGCGTGTCGGTGGGAAGACCACCGGCATGCAACCATACCCTCCTCAATCATTGACTGCCGGTGTCGCCGGCAATGCGGGAGCAAACGCCATGAGCGAAGAACATAAACCTCAGATCCCCGCCCCACCCCATCCCCTGCATCGGCATCAAAAGCTGCCCTGGCAGACGCCCAAGCCACGCAGTGAAGACATCGATGCCCCAGCGCGCATCGAGGCCCTGCTGAAGAGCCCCAGCTACCGTCAGGCCGATCAGGACGTAGACTTTCTCAGCCGCGACGAAAGTCGCGGTGTTCGTCTCCAACTCGACTACGGCAAGCCCGAGTTGCTCATGTCGCAGCACGGGGTACAACAGACCATCGTGGTCTTCGGCAGTACCCGTATCCCCGAACCCGCAGCCGCCAAGCGCCGCGTCAAGGAACTCGATGCCGCCCTTTCCGCCAGCCCCGGCGACAAGGCCCTGCAGCGTCAACTGGCGCAGGCCAAGGGCATGCAGCGCAAGAGTGTCTATTATCAGATGGCACGCGACTTTGGCCGCCTGGTGGGGGATTCCGGCAGTGGTCCCGAAGACGACCGGCTACTGCTCATGACCGGCGGTGGTCCTGGCATCATGGAGGCCGCCAATCGCGGTGCCTTCGACGCCGGCGCCAAGTCCATCGGCCTCAACATCACCCTGCCGCACGAGCAGTTCCCCAATCCGTACATCACGCCCGAGTTGTGCTTTCGTTTCCACTACTTCGCCTTGCGCAAGATGCACTTTCTGAAGCGCGCCAAGGCCCTGGTGGCCTTTCCCGGCGGCTATGGCACCCTGGACGAATTGTTCGAGACCCTGACTCTGATCCAGACACGAAAGCTATCGCCGCTACCCGTGGTGCTGGCCGGTGAACGCTATTGGCGGAAACTCATCGACTTCGACTATCTGGTCGAGGAAGGCACCATCGATGCCGAGGATCGCGATCTATTCTGGTTTGCTGAAAGTGCGCAGGACATCTGGGAAGGCATCCTGCGCTGGCACGAAGCCAATGGCACCCCATTGTTCGGCTGAAGCGACAACATTCCTTTACTCACGAGAGGTATAAAAACGATGAAAATATCCTTCCACGGGGCCGACCAGGAGGTCACCGGATCCTGCCATCTGTTAGAGTGCAACGGCAAACGCATCCTCATCGACTGTGGCATGTATCAAGGCGGGCGTGAACTCACCGAGGAAAACGCCGAACCCTTTGGTTTCGATCCTGCAGATATCGACTATCTGTTGTTGACCCACGCCCACCTCGATCACTGTGGCCGAATTCCACTGTTGGTCAAACGAGGATTCACAGGGGAGATCATCACAACGTCTGCCTCGCGCGAACTGGCCAAGCTCGTCATGCTCGATGCGGCCCACCTGCAGGAGGAGGAGGCCGAATGGCAAAGCCGCAAGGTGGCCCGGCATAGTGGTAAACACAAACACATCGAACCCCTCTATTCGGTGCTGGATACCCTGAACAGCCTCGACTATTTTGGTCGCACCGCCAATTACAACAAGCGTTTTCAAGTCGCACCAGGTATCCATGTCACCTATCTGGATGCTGGCCATATCCTGGGTTCTGCCAGTGTCTATCTTCAGGTCGAGGAGAACGGTGACAAGCAGTCAATCTTGTTTTCCGGCGATCTTGGTTACTCGGGGCGGGTGATCCTGCGTGATCCCGCCAAACCTCCCCATGCCGATACGGTGGTCATGGAAACCACCTATGGCGACCGACTGCACAAGGCTTTGGTGCCCTCCGTCGAAGAACTCTACCAGGCCATCGAGCGCACGTTCCGCCGGGGTGGGAACGTGATCATTCCAGCCTTTGCGTTGGAACGCAGCCAGGAAATCCTCTATTTCCTTCGCGAAGGCGTGGAGAAGAAACGTCTACCCGCCAGCATGCAGGTATTCCTCGATTCCCCCATGGCCATTTCGGCCACCGAGATTTTCCGTCGTCACCCGGAGTGCTATGACAAGGAGGCGGCCAAGCTCTTTCAAGGTCATCACGACCCCTTTGACCTGCCCGGCCTGCACTTTACCCGGCAGACCGCCGAGTCCATGGCCCTCAACAATATCCGTGGCGGCGCTGTAATCATGGCCGGTTCCGGCATGTGCACGGGCGGCCGGGTACGCCATCACCTCAAGCACAACCTGTGGCGTCGTGAGTGCAGTGTGGTATTCGTCGGCTTCGCCGCCGAAGGCACCCTTGCGCGGCGCATCGTCGATGGCGCAAAGACGGTCAATATCTTTCATGAAGAGATCCCGGTGCGGGCAAAGATCTATACCATCAACGGCTTTTCGGCCCACGCCGACCAAGCCGAGCTGCTGCATTGGTATGCACAAACGGGTAAGCCCCGGCACACCGTCCTGGTACACGGCGAGAAGAAGGCCATGACGGCGTTTGCCAAGAAACTGAAGGGTGCGCGGCCGTTCATGCCCAAGGTGGGCGACAGCCTCGACCTGTAGTTCGCTGTCGTTCGCCGCCCGAACGGAGCAATCGCCGTCTCAATCCGCCGGCATACGCACGCCACCGTCGACCACCGTGTACAGCCGTCGACGCCATGTTTCGTCGAGGTAGAACGGGGTCAGTGCCTGGATGGCGGTCTCCTGGGCCTGGTCGATGGCCTGCAGGGTGGCGGAGACATTGTTCACCTTCACCGAGCCGGGGAGGATGGTGCCGGCGAGGCCGATGATGTGCGCCGAGCCCTGGCCGGCGACGAACAAACTGTCGCCACCGGCGGGCACGTCGACGGCGATGGGATTGTTGAAATCGCCCAGGGTGGTGCCGGTATCGACCACCAGGTGCTGCGCACGTAGGTTGGGATCGGTGATCAGGCTGTTGTCACCCCGCAGGGCACCCGCGGGCACGTCGAGCGCAATGGTGCCGCCCGGGTCTGCGTCGAGATGGCCTAGTGTCATGTCGCCGCCCTTGGCGGTGAGCGCGATGTCACCACCGTGACTCTGCACCCGGCCCGTCACTGCCAGACCCCCACCCGCCGTGGCCTGGATATCGCCACCCCGTGTCGCGACATCGCCCAACTGCAACTGTCCACTGCTATTCAGTGAAAGAGCCTGCGCGGCGTCGCTACGCAGGGAGACCACGCCGCTGAGCCGGTTGCCATTGTCGTTCAGGATGAGGGCGCCGTTGCCGGCATCCAGCGACACAGCCCCGCCATTTTCCGCCTGTATCACCGCGCCGCTCTGGGTGATGCCCTCCCCGCTCAGCGTCAGCGACCCACTGCCCAGGCTAGAGGCGGCCAGATCCAATGCCAGGCCGTTGTGCAGGGTCACCGTACGTGGGCCGCTGCTGTTGATCGACACGCTGCCGGTGAGGCGATTGCCGGCATTGCTCAGATCCAGGGTGTGGGCGGTGCTGTCGAAGTGGC
>JANTGX010000248.1 GCA_024762755.1 Gammaproteobacteria bacterium | reverse complement strand
CACCTGGCTCGGCCAGCGCCGGCTGGACAAGCGCCACATGCTCAAACACGACGAGACCCTGCGCCTGGGCAGCCACGAGTTCACCCTCGTCGACGAGGCCACACGCGGCATGGAGACCACCACCATCATTCTGCCCGACGAGGCCTGAGCCGGCGCTGGACGTCGCCCCCGGCAGGCCGCATCATGCCCGCTTTTCCTGTGGAGGAGGGTGTATGGCCACCGAGATCGAACGTAAATTCCTGGTCCGCGACGACAGCTGGCGCGCCGAGGCGGATGCCGGCATCGTGATGCGCCAGGGCTACCTCATCGGTGCCGAGAAGGCCTCGGTACGGGTGCGCGTCAGTGGCGAGCACGCCTACCTCAACATCAAGAGCGCAACCCTCGGCGTGCAGCGCCAGGAATACGAATACGAGATCCCGCTGAGCGATGCGGAGGAGATCCTCGACACCCTGTGCCAGCGGCCGTTGATCGAGAAAACCCGTTATCATGTGCGCCATGGCAGACACACCTGGGAGATCGACGTCTTCGAAGGCGACAATGCGGGGCTGGTGGTGGCGGAGATCGAACTCGGCGCCGAGGACGAGCCCTTCGAGCGCCCGCCCTGGCTGGGCGAGGAAGTCTCCCACGACAAGCGCTACTACAACGTCTGCCTGGTCAAGCACCCCTACAAGGAATGGGGCCAGGCCGGCGCTTGAGCCGGTGATCCGCGGCGGCTTGCTGCTCATCGGTCTGCTCTGCCTGACCCTGCTCAGCGCCTGCACCCGGCCGCCGGACGCGGTCCTGCGTTTCGGCCTGGGCAGCGCGCCGGTGACCCTGGACCCGCGTTTCGCCACCGACGCCACCTCCACGCGTATCAACCGCCTGCTCTACGCCCGCCTGGTGGACTTCGACGAGCGCCTCATGCCGGTGCCGGCCCTGGCCCGCTGGGAACGCCCCGCCGCCGACCGCTACCGTTTCCACCTGGGCGAGGCCGGGCGCCGCTTCCACGACGGCAGCCGGCTCACCGCGCATGACGTGAAGGCCACCTACGACTTCGTCCTCGACCCGGCCAATGCCTCGCCGCACCGTGCCAGCCTGGCCCTCATCGACGACATCCAGGTGCTCGACGACGACACCCTCGAATTCCACCTCACGCGCGCCGATCCCCTGTTCCCCGCCTACCTGGTCATCGGTATCCTGCCGGCGAGCGCGATGGCCGCCGGGCATGGTTTCAACCGCGCCCCGCTGGGCAGTGGCCCCTTCCGCTTCGCTGCCTGGCCCACGGACGACCGCCTGCGCCTGGTGCGCCTGGCCGATGGGCAGGCGGTGGAATTCGTCCGCGTGGCCGATGCCACCGTGCGCGTGCTCAAGTTGCTGCGCGGCGAGGTCGACCTGCTGCAGAACGACCTCTCGCCGGAGTTGATCCGCTACCTGCGCCGGCAGGACGGCATCCGGGTGCACACCGGGCGGGGGACCAATTTCAGTTATCTCGGCTTCAACCTCGACGACCCGGCCCTGGGCGACCTGCGCGTGCGCCGGGCCATCGCCCTGGCCATCGATCGCACGGCCATCGTCCACTATCTCATGGACGACGCGGCACGCCCCGCCAGCGCCCTGCTGCCCCCGGATCACTGGGCGGGCAACCCGGACCTGCCCCTGATCCCCTACGACCCGGCGCGTGCGCGCCGCCTGTTGGACGAGGCCGGTTACGGCCCGGGACATCCCTTGCGCCTGAGCTACAAGACCTCCACCGACCCGTTCCGCGTGCGCCTGGCCACGGTATTGCAGAGCCAGCTGCACGCGGTGGGGGTGGAGGTGGACCTGCGCAGCTACGACTGGGGGACCTTCTACGGCGACATCAAGGCCGGCAACTTCCAGATGTACAGCCTGGCCTGGGTGGGCATCAAGACGCCGGACATCTTCCGTTACGTCTTCCACAGCGCCTCGCTGCCGCCCCAGGGGGCCAACCGCGGTCGCTTCCGCGACGCGCAGACCGACGCCCTCATCGAACAGGCCGAGGCGGCGCCATCGCTGCAGGCGCAGGCCGAGCTCTACCGCCGCCTGCAGGCCCGTCTGCTGGAACAGCTGCCATATGTCCCCCTGTGGTACGAAGACCACGTGTTCGCCGCGCGCGAGGGGGTGACGGGCTATGCGCTCCGTCTGGATGGCAACTACGATGGCCTGATCCATGTGCACTACAAGCGAGGAGAGGCCCATGCGCCCTGAGCCGGCCGCCGAAGAAAAGCTGCTCCTGGTGAGCATCGCCGAGCAGCGCCTGGAGCTGCGCGCGGGTGGGCGGGTGTTGCGCTCGCTGCCCGTCTCCACTGCATGCAACGGCCCCGGCGAGGACGAAGGCAGCGAATGCACGCCACGCGGCTGGCACCGTATCCGCGCCCTGATCGGCGGCGGCCAGCCGGCGGGCGCGGTGTTCGTCGGCCGGCGCCCCACCGGCGAGGTCTATTCGCCGGCCCTGGCCGCCGCCCAGCCGCGGCGCGACTGGGTCCTCTCGCGCATCCTCTGGCTGTGCGGCGAGGAGCCGGGACGCAACCGCGGCGGCACGCGGGACAGCCAGCGCCGCTTCATCTATCTGCACGGCTGTCCCGACGAGGCACCCCTCGGCGTGCCCCTGTCGCACGGCTGCGTGCGCCTGCGCAATGCCGATATCATCGACCTGTTCGAGCAAGTGGGGCCGGGGACCCGGGTGTGGATCGGTGAGGGGGGCATGCCGCGCGGCCTGCCCCGTCGCTGACGCCGTCCCGACCCCGCGGCCCAGGCTATACTTTGCGCCGCGCCGACCGCTAAGAGGGGCGAGGCCGCGGCCCTGCCTCGAGGCCGCCGTGTCTCACCCGTCCACTGCCGGGCGCGGCCATCGCCGCCCCGGCGCGAAACATGAACGATCACCTCCAGGTGCCGCAGACAGACCATGATCGAAGGCCCACCCCTCCTCTTCGGCGAAGTCCTCTTCGACTGCTTCAACGATGGCGAGATCGCCCTCGGCGGCGCCCCCTTCAATGTCGCCTGGCACCTGCAGGGCCTGGGCGTGACACCCTTGCTGGTCACCCGCGTGGGCAGTGACCAGCGCGGCAGCGTGGTGCTGCGCCTGATGCAGGAGCGCGGCATGCCGGTGGCGGGCGTGCAGCTGGACCCGGAGAGGCCCACCGGTGTGGTCGCCGTGCAGCTGAAGGCGGGCGAACCGGAGTACAACATCCTGCCCGAACAGGCCTACGACTACATCGACACCAGCCAGGCCCTGGCCTGCCTGCAGACGGCCCGTCCCGGCCTCATCTACCACGGCAGTCTGGCCCTGCGCAGCGCCGTATCGCGCGCCGCCCTGGCGCACCTGCTGGCAGAGAGTGCCCTGCCGGCCTTCCTCGATCTCAATATCCGCGAACCCTGGTGGGACGCCGCGCAGACCATCCCCCTGCTGCGCCGCGCCACCTGGGTCAAGCTCAACGCCAGCGAGCTGGATTGCGCCATGCACGGGCGCTTCGAAGACCTCGCCGCGCAACAGCAGGCGGCCCAGGAACTCTTCGTGCAGTGTGAATTGCAGATGCTGGTGGTCAGCCGTGGCGCCGAGGGGGGCTTCATGGTGTTGCCCGAGGGCATCGTCGAGGGGCGCCCGGCGCCGGCGGGGACGGTGGTGGACACGGTGGGCGCGGGGGACGCCTTCAGCGCCGTGCTCATCGCCGGCCTGCTGCGCGGCGAGGCCCCCCAGGCCATGCTCGATCGCGCCATCGCCGTCGCCGCCGGCGTCTGTCGCCACCGCGGGGCGACGCCGGAGGACAGCACCCTGTATCGCCTCGACGCAGCGGGTTGAGGCGGCCGAGGCCGCCCCTTCAGACGGCCTCGGCGCGTACCAGCAGGCGCTTGGCCTCTTGCAGCAGGCGTCTGCGCTGGAGGAAC
>JANTGX010000247.1 GCA_024762755.1 Gammaproteobacteria bacterium | reverse complement strand
GGGCTCGGCCACATCGGTGCAGGTGTCGCCCTGCCAGTGCATGCCCAGGGGGCAGCGCAGCCACATCAGTCTGTGGCGGACATCCAGCACGGTGCCGTCCGGGAGCACTTTGAACCCCTCGCTGGGGGTGGTGGCATAGCGCTTGGTGTCGCACTCCTGGGCCAACAGGGGGGTGGCGACGAGCAGCAACAGCCAGAAGACGGATAAAAGAGAAAGGGGCATGATGGGGACGCCTGTGCAGCATGTGGGGGACGGTGTTCGATACCGGCTTGTCACCCTCGTATCGGACACGAAACGTCAGTCTATAGTGCAAAACTGAATGCTCCCTGAGCGGGAATCGGTCTGGAGGTATGATCTATTCTCAGGGAGCCGGATCCGACGGCCATGACAGAGGAGAGACAACATGCGCGGCTGCGTTCCACCCGATCCGGAGACCGACGTCTCGACAGCGTGTTATGCCGTGATCTACGCCCCCCGCCGCACACGCAAGCGGTTTCCGGCGGCCTGCGTGACCCCGGTGGAGAGCGAACAGCAGGCCATGGCGCAGGGGGACGCGGCGAACAAGCGCTACCCGGCCAGGGTCATCGGCCCCTCGAAATCCTCCGAGGGGCAGTACATCTACTATCTGGTGCAGTGGTTGTAGCCCAACGTCTGGCCGACCACACGGACGCGGGCGCGTCCTTCCGTGGCCCTTCCCGACCCCTATTCCCCCGCCCTCCGTGGGTTGTCATCGGCGATATACCCTAGTATTTTTATCAACTACTAGGCGGGCACACCGTCGCAGAAGGAAGGCACCCAGCATGTTGTCATTACCCAGCGGTAGAGTCGTCGACCTGTCGAGTGACCGGGCGAAGTATCATGCCCTGCGCCTGCCCGCGGGCAGTGCGCCCCACGCCAGCTGCAACCACCCTCAACTCCATGCCGTGGTGGACGTCGTCTATCGCCACGCCGACGGCGATGGCGTCTACCACCCGCGATGGACCGAGCACGACTACGTCTTCTCCGGTCACACCCTGGCCACGATTCGCCAGGCGGCCGACTGGTCCGCGGCTGACAAGGACGCCCTCCTCCGCTGGGCCGATAGCGCGCAGCAACGACGCATCATCGAGACAGCCCGGCGCCGCCTGCGCGAAGACCAGCACTACCTGTCGACGAAAACGAATGCGGCACCGCGGCATCTCTACAGCCTGCTCCTGCAGCGGCTGAGTGCCCTACCCTTGGCCCGCGCCAGCGCCCGCCAATGGCGCGCCACCATCGACAATCTCCAGCGCTCGGGCGTGCGCGAGGAGGAGATCGTCTGGTCGGGTCTGCGTCGCTTCATGCGGGGCCAGGCGGACACCACCCTGCTCGACAAGGCGCAGATCCTGGCCGCCATCGACTTCCGTTCCATTCGCCTGGAGTTGAGCACGGAACAACGCTGGGGCATGGACGGCAATCTGTGTTTCGAAGAGGTGGCACAGCGCATGCCCCACCAAGTGGTATACCGCGCGGCATTGGGGCTGGACGCCAGCTGCCACTGTATCCTGCGCTACGTGGATGGGCGCTACAACTACCGCGTGGGTGTCGTCAAGACCCTCGCCGATGGCCACCCCATGGCACTGAACAAGGACTGGTTCGTCCTCGACAGCTATGGTCGTTCGGTGCCCTGCGACGAGCGCCACGGTCCCTTCTACCGCAACAGCGAATCCGCCATGCGCGCGGCCAGCGATCATGCGCGGGCCACCTATGGCATCCACCGGGGGGTCAGATTCCATACCCGCTTCGACCACCTCACCCTGGCCGGCGGCAGCGACTACCGTGAATGGATCGTCAGCCTGCCCGACCACCAGCGGCTGTTTTTCGGCGCCCACCACATCGATCACAATGTGTTGTTGCACATCCGCAGCTCCACCCGCGTGGACACCAAGGGGCGCCGGCTCCTGTTCATCGAAGAGCTGCAGAGCGACTGGCACCAGTCCGGCCAGCGCCTGGGCTACGACACCGATGCCTGGGGCAGTGTGGCCAACGCGCCATTCAAGAAGGAGTGGGTCGCGCTCGGCGTGAAGTTGATGCTGATCCGCGCCAGCCAGAACGGCTACGATGGCATCGCCTGGCCCAGCGGCGAGATCCAAGAGATGCGCTATGCGAGTGCCCTGCAGCCCATCAAACGGCACTACGACCGCGAGATCCCCCAGGCCCTGGATCGCCTCGGCAGGCCGTTTCAGTGCGCCGTCGGCAGCAGCCGCATCGTCACCCTCGACCCCTGGCTGAACGTCAACCGGACACGGGACAAATGGGCGGTCGCCGACGACAAGGGACGTTTTCGCACACGCCCCCGCTATCGCAGCCACAGCGAGGCCATGGCGGTCCTGGCACGGCACGCTCGGCGCATCGAGCTGGAGGTGCCCAGCCTGCTCATCAATCCGGCACTGCATCGGCAGCTCACCTCGCAGGGCCTGCCCCTGTTCGGCACAAGCCTCGACCCGTAGCCGGCCGGCGCGCCGCCTCAGCGGGTCGCCGGCTGGCCGCCCGTGGCCGGCAGGGCGTTTTCGGTGGCCGCCTGGCCACTGGGCGCGGCGGGGGTCAGTGCCTGCATCAGCCCCTCGAGGCTCGCCTGCAGGGATACCGGCTCGTGCATGCCCTGCTGCAGGAAGGCGGTGAGCTGCGGATAGAGGGCAATGGCCTCGTCCAGTTGGGCATCGCTGCCCGGCTGGTAGGCACCGACACTGATGAGATCGCGCTGCTGGCGATAGGTGGAATAGAGCTGCTTGAAACGGCGCGCCACGGCCTGATGCTCGGGCCGCGTGATCTCGTTCATGGCGCGGCTGATGGAGGCCTCGACGTCGATGGCGGGATAGTGGCCGGCCTCGGCCAGGTCGCGCGAGAGCACCACATGGCCATCGAGGATGGCGCGCGCGGCGTCGGCGATGGGGTCCTGTTGATCGTCGCCCTCGGTGAGCACGGTATAGAAGGCGGTGATGGAGCCGCCACCCTGGTCGCCATTGCCGGCACGCTCCACCAACTGCGGAATCTTGGCGAACACCGAGGGCGGATAGCCCTTGGTGGCGGGTGGCTCGCCGATGGCCAGGGCCACCTCGCGCTGGGCCTGAGCATAGCGGGTCAGGGAGTCCATCAACAGCAACACGTTCTTGCCCTCGTCGCGGAAATACTCCGCCACGCTGGTGGCCAGGGCGGCCCCGTGCAGGCGCATCACCGGCGAATCGTCGGCCGGCGAGGCGATCACCACCGCGCGCGCCATGCCCTCCTCGCCGAGGATGTTCTCGATGAACTCCTTCACCTCGCGGCCACGCTCGCCGATCAGGCCGACGACGATGACGTCGGCGGTGGTGTACTTGGTCATCATCCCCAGCAGCACGCTCTTGCCCACGCCGGAGCCGGCGAACAGGCCCATGCGCTGGCCGCGGCCGACGCTGAGCAGGGCGTTGATGGCACGGATGCCCACGTCCAGGGGCTCGTGGATGGGCTGGCGTGCGAGGGGGTTGATGGTGCGCCCGGTGAGGGGCTGGCGGCGGCTGTGCTCGAGGGGGCCGCGACCGTCCAGGGGATTGCCGCCGCCGTCGAGGATACGCCCGAGCAGGGCCGGGCCGACGGGGACGTCGTAGACCTCTCCGGTGGGCGTCACCCGCGCGCCGGGGACGATACCGTGGACGCGGCCGGTGGGCATGAGGAACAGCCGCTCGCCGGAAAAGCCCACCACCTCGGCCTCGATGTCCTCGCCGTCCGGCCCCTCCACCAGGCAGCGCGCACCCACCGGGGCGTGGATGCCGACGGCCTCCAGGGTCAGGCCCACCATGCGGGTCAGGCGCCCCTGCACCTCGAGGCGGGGACGCCCGACACGTGCGCGCGCGGCGGCCAGGTGACGTGCCCAACGCGGACTGCGCGC
>JANTGX010000246.1 GCA_024762755.1 Gammaproteobacteria bacterium | reverse complement strand
CAATACTCTTGCTTCGACACCTACAGCTTCTGTAGAGTCCGCCAAGTACCTCAACCAAAAGAGCTCATACAACAATCTGGAAATCTCGTATCTAATTGGGTATACATCAGGATTACTGTCAAAATACTTTTTTGCCTCTCTCAATGCAACCTTGGACTTAACAAAATAGTCCTTATTCCTTTTATGCAAGAAAAGATTTGCCGAAATAAGATTTATTTCCGAACACAGTCTGCTCGGCTCTACGCAATATTCAGAAAGAACGGAGTTTATTGACTCTTTTTTTGGAACCCTAAATATAGATTCAATGTAAATTGAGTCATAAGGATCCATCCTTGCCTCAACCTTCTTAGATCTAGAGGAGAGATTCAGACCTGCTACCCTTTCAACCAACCATTTTGATGAGCGCTCCCCAGATGAATACACAAAATATACAGCCGCAACAAATATTGATGACACCACCAACATCGCGAGGAACGAATACAGAATAATCTTCTTTTTTTTCATGCGAAATTAAGCCTCATACACCGAGTTCGAACTACTATCTCAATCTTGGGAAATAAATTCTCACTCATACCATGGCCTGCTAACACCTGAAGTTTTAAGCATTAAAACTACACATAGCTTTCACCCTAGCACTCTCGCATCAACCATATTCAATATTGTTGACTTTCTATTTTCCTATTAGGGCATACGACCATCCCCGTGACAATGGTACATTTGTACTATTTCTTGGTCTTTCGCAAAGCAATTGTCCGAACGGCGCCAAATGACCGCTTCGCATCGTCACCATTCCCTCAAGCCCCTTGCCTTCATCACTGCCATGGTGCGGTTGGCTACCTTTAGCTTTTTACAAATCCGACTCACATGATTTCTGACGGTATTGCTACTTATCGCCAGCAGCCCGGCGATCTCTTTGTTGGTACGGCCCAGACACATGGCGCGAAGGATCTCTTGCTCTCTTATTGTCAGGTGATGTTTTGACCGGCATCCGTTAGTCTTGCCATCGAGCGTGCGCAGCAGCGCCCTGTGCAAATGCGGTGTAATCAGGTCCATGAGATAGGCCTGCTCTTCCGTAATGGGTCCCGGACATTGCGCCAGGCAGAAGTAGCTGCCGTGTTCGCTTCCGATGTCGGAGAGGCCATGGACGATCATGTTGCGTATTCCATGATGCTCCATTGCTTTGCCCAAATCCGGGTCTTCTGTCTTTATCAACATCAGGTCGTTGAATATCTGCACGTCATGATGATCTTCCCAGGAATTTGTTCTACTCTTGGTGCTGGACAGGTGGCTGACAAGCACATGGTGCAGCCGGCTTCCGGAAAAGCCGATATTGACCCTGCCTTGCAACCAGGGTTTTCCACTGGCGCTGATGCCACAGGCCGCCATTCGATGCGGGATGAGTTCCTTTACCCGCCTTTGAAACAAAAGCCTGAGGCCTTCTTCACCATTTACGCTTCGGGCCTCTTCGAGGAGCGCCAGGATTCGCTCTCCTACCGGCCAGCCGGGTCTTCGCGACTCTCTGACGCTCTTTGCTTCGCATTCCATTTCCGAGAAGGCGTACATCTTCCTCAACGCTCCCTGATGCTCTCATCGGTGTATTTCAACAAGGGGCTGAGGAAGTATTCGATCAGGCGCCGCTTGCCGGTCTTGACTTCGACGGTGACGGCCATGCCGGGGGAGAGGTTGACCCATTTGTCCTTGACCAGGATTTTCGATGCCTTCAACAGCACTTGTGCGCGGTAGACGAGGCCAAGTTTTTCGTCGCTGATGGCGTTGGGGGAGATGTCGGTCGGTTCGGCGTCGATGACGCCGTACTTGGTGCAGGGGAAGGCTTCGACTTCCAGCGTGCTTTCTTTCGGCACGATGACCATGAGCGTCTGCGCGGGAGTGACGACGACGGACAGCAGGACATAGAACGGCAAGGCGCCGAGCGTGACCTCGCCGATCAGCTTTTTGTGCTTGAGGATCTCCGGGATGAACCAGCTGAAATCGAACTTGCGCAGCTCGTCGAGCACGCCGGCACGGCGGGTGAACAGGATCAGCTCGCCGGACCAGGCCTGCTCGAAGAGTTCGCGCGGCAGAGACAGGGGGCGCTTTTCCAGGGGGGCCTGGATGAGCACGTGATCGTCGCCCACCTTGCCCAGGACGAAATAGTGGCCATCCTTGTGACGGGCGATGGCCGGCAGGGTGAGTTTGGACAGGCGATCCCAGCGGCTGGTCACCACTCGCGCCTTGAGGTTTAACAATTTGGCCAAGCGGAGGATCTCGCGGCTTTCGAAGGGCTCGCCAGCAGCGGCGAACTCGTGCTGCAACTGCCGGGGATCGGCGGGAATGCCGTGCACCCCGGCAAGGATCACGGTGCAGACAAGGCCAGTATCGATCTGATCATGTTTCGCCGCGGCATGTGGCATGAGGCAATATTCGCTCCCTGTGAGTTACCGAGGTCCCCGGCATTCCTTGGCACCCCAGACGCTATCGACCAGGAGTGTCATCGGAATTTGCGAAATACTGTGCCTTGGATATCGCCGGGCTTCTACAAGCAGAAGTGGTAATATTCCACAGCATGAAGGCCGGGGTCTCGGTTCACCGGTCCTTTACCTGCCGCCTCAGCCAATCGCTACGGTGGCACCTCCAGGGTGACCCTGATGGCCGCATTCGGTATCCTCATGTCCATCCACACGCACCGCAAGCTGTTGCCGAGATAGAGAAAATCATGCCCATGCCTACCCTTCGTTCGACTCTGTGTTCCGTCCTGCTGGGCCTCTGCCTGCTGCCTTTCGGCGCCGCCCTGGCCGCTGCCCTCGACGACGAGATCCCCACCCAGCGCCCCGAGGTGCAGGCCTTCATCGACGAGATGGTGAGCAAACACGGCTTCGACCGCGCCGAGCTGGAGCGCGAATTCGGCCAGGTGCGCATGAAGCAGAAGATCATCGACGCCATCACCCGTCCGGCGGAGAGCAAGCCCTGGTTCCAGTACCGGCCCATTTTCGTCACCGAGACGCGCATCGACGAGGGGGTGAAGTTCTGGAACGACAACGTCGCGGACCTGGAACGCGCCGAGCAGGTCTACGGCGTGCCGCCGGAGATCGTCGTCGCCATCATCGGGGTGGAGACGCGCTACGGCCGGCACAAGGGCGGCTGGCGGGTGATGGACGCCCTCAGCACCCTGGCCTTCGCCTACCCCAAGCGGGCCAAGTTCTTCCGTAGCGAGTTGGAGGAATATCTGCTGTTGGCCCGTGAAGAGGGTCTCGATCCCCTGAGCATCAAGGGCTCCTATGCCGGCGCCATGGGCAAGGCCCAGTTCATCTCCAGCAGTTACCGCAACTTTGCCGTGGACTTCGACGGCGACGGCAAACGCGACCTGTGGCACAACACGGCGGACGCCATCGGCAGCGTGGCCAACTATTTCAAACGCCACAACTGGCAGCCCGGTGCGCCGGTGGGCAGCTATGCCATGGTGGGCAGCAACCGTATCTCGCGCCTGCTGAAGGCGGGCATCAAGCCGCACACCCCAGTCAAGGAGCTGCGCAAACAGGGGGTGACTGCGCTGACCCCCCTGCCCCCCGAGGCCCCCGCCGCGCTCATCGCCTTCGACAACAAGGTCGGTCGCCCCGACTACTGGCTGGGCCTGAACAATTTCTACACCATCACCCGTTACAACCACAGCCCGCTGTATGCCATGGCGGTGTACCAGTTGGGTGAGGCCATCAAGGCGCGCCGCGGTGAATAGCCTGTGGCGCCTGCTGCCCATCCCGCTGGCGCTGCTGCTCGGCGCCTGCGGCGGCTTCGAGACCCGCGACGGCGCACCCGACCATCACCCGGACATCACCGCCATCCCCGATGCCGTGCCCCGCGCGGAGCCCTACAGCAAGTATGGCAACCCCATCTCCT
>JANTGX010000245.1 GCA_024762755.1 Gammaproteobacteria bacterium | reverse complement strand
GAAGGCCAGACGACGCAACAGCTGGCCATTGGGCGGCAGGCCGTCGAGCATCTCGCCGATGCGAGCGTGATCGCGGGTGGTGAGGCCCTCGGTGCCCTCCACGTAACGCACCCCGGCCAGGGTACCGATGTGCGGCGAAAGCACCCGGCGATAGCCAGCGTAGACCTCGCGCACGCTGGCCGGTCGGGCGCCCTCGCCAGTGCGCGTATAGAGAAACCCGGCCTGCGCGCCGGTGAGCCAACGCAGTTCGGGAATGTCGGCCAACCGGTAGTAGTCGGGCGGCCCCTGCAGGTTGATCTGCCCATTGACCACGCCCAGCTCCAGCAGCATGAACAGGGGCAACACCGCCAGCAGGCGCCACAGGGCGGGACGGCCCGCGGCCCGGCGCAGGGCGGCATCCAGCCCCAGACCGACCAGCATGGCCAGACCCAGGTGCAGCAGCACCACGTATTTCTCCGGATAGCGGAAGATGCCGATGGCCTCGTACAGCCACAGGGCCGCGGGATTGTTGCCGCCGAGGGCGAGGAAGACACCGACGCCACCGAGGGCCAGCCAGAACAGCGCCGGCCCGCGCCGCAGCCACAGGGCGGCGAGGACCCCGGCACCCGCCAGCCAGCCCAGGTAGAGGGACAGAAACAGGGGCACGTGGCCACCGGGGTAGGTCTCGGCGATGTTCCAGTCCACCCGCGACAGGGGCGGCGGCAGGAGCAGGCTGCGCAGGCCGTCGAGACGCAGGGAATAGTGCGCGATCTCCGCCAGCGACAACCCCGCCGTGCGCACGGAGTGGCGGAACAGCTCGAAGGTGGCCAAGAGCTGCGGGGTGGCCAGCAGCAGGGCGAACAGATAGGCCGCCGCCACCCGCGGCAGCCAGCGCAGGGAACGGCTGCGGACGAGCAGATAGGCGCCCAGTACCAGGCCGGTCATGATGCTCACGTCCGGTGCGCCGGCCAGGGTCTGCATGCCCACCACGGCGGCGGCCACGGCCCAGCGCCGCGGCGAGGGGCCCTGACGATCGGCCTCGAAGGCCCACAACACCCACGGCAGCCAGGCCAGGGCCTGCAGGAAATTGATCATGTTCAGGGTGCTGATCAGGCAGCCGCCGAAGGTGAAGGCCCCGGCCGCGGCCAGGGCGGCGGGCACGAACAGGCCCAGACGCCGGGCCAGGGCATAGGCCCCGCCGGCGGCCAGCAAGAGGTGGAAGAACAACAGCAGGGCGATGCCGCGGTTGCCATCGCCGAGCAACAGCAGCCAGGAGGGCGGATAGAGCACCGCGGTCTGCATCTCGGCGAAATAGGGTGTGCCGAGGGACACCCCGGGGTTCCAGAAGGGCAGTTCGCCACGCGCCAGGCTGTCGGCGAGGAATTGGCGCAGGGGGACGAAGAACACCTGCAGATCACGGAAATACAGGGCATTGGCCGAGACCAGCGGCCCCCACAACAGCCACAGGGCCACGCCCGCGAGGGCCGTCAGGGCAAGGGCGTCGGCCCACTCCGGGGCAGCGCGGGGCGGGAACGTGGGTCGAGGCAGAGGCGTCATTGCGCGGCGTGGTCTCCGAGATTGCCGGGCGCAGAGCATAGCATGGCCGCCAGATCTGCCAGACGGGGCGATGGCAGTGGCCGGCGCGGACTAAAGTTCCTCTGCCGATCTGCCGAAATCTCCGAGACATCCCAAGGACTCCGCCGCCCGTGAGCAGCCTCGACCCCATCACCATCGACGAACTGACGGCACGCCCGCTGCCCATCTTCGGCCATTCCGTGCAGGCTATCCGTCGCCTGCGCTCGGAGGCCACGGTGCCCTGGGAAAAGTATGGCGACATCATCCTCAAGGATCCCGGCCTGACCCTGCAGACTTTGATGGCCCTGCGCGAGGCCCGTGGCGCGCGCCATGAAGATCCGGTCACCAGCATGGAACAGGGCGCCATGTTGCTGGGCCTGGCGCGGGTCCAACAGTTGCCGGACGGCTGCGAGCGGGTGGAGGAATCCTTGCAGGGGCACGCACGAGAGGGTTACCGACGCGCCGTGGTGCGCGCCTTCAACGCCGCCTACCACGCCTGGGACTGGGGCTTCCTCCGGCGCGATCCCAATCCCGATGAACTCCTGCTCTCGGCCCTCATGCACGATGCCGCGGAACTGGCCCTGTGGGTCAACGCCCCGGACCGCATCCATGCCCTGCGCCGGCTCGTCTATAGGGATCACGTGCCCCCTGCCGAGGCCCAGTACATCGCCCTCGGCGAGAGCCTGGAGCACTTTGGCCGCCGTTTGGCCGAACGCTGGAATCTGCCGCCCCTGGTGCACGAGGCGCTACGCCCCGAGTACAGCCACGAGCCGCGGGTGCAGGGTGTGGTGTTGGCGGTGGAGTTGGTGCGGGAGAGCCAATGGGGCTGGTACTCGCCGCCGGTGGAGGAGACCCTCGAACGCATCGGCGAGCACCTTGACGGCAGCCTCGGCGAGGTCAGCCGGCATGTGCACGCGGCCGCCGTGCGCGCCGCCCGCGAGGCAGACTTCCACGGCGCCGCACCACCTGCCAGCTTGTTGCCACTGCAGCCGGGCGGCGAGCAGTATTTCATCGATGCCGAGTTTCCACCGGAGGCCGGCGCCGAGCCGTCGAATGCACAGGCGGCGGTCTGCCTGTCCCCCCAGCCGGCGCGCTTCGACGAGATCGTACAGCAGATGGAGCAAGGCCTCGGCCGGCTCGAGAGCAACGACCTGTTGCGCCTGGCGATCCATGGCATGCACGAGGGTGCCGGCCTCAACCGGGTGGTGTTCGCCATCCTCAGTAACGACCGTCGATACCTGCAGGCCCGCTTCATGGTCGGCAGCGATAGCGACAGCCGCTTCAACCGCTTCCGCATCGCCCTCGACCGTCCCCATCTGTTCACCCGCCTGATGGAAAAGCCGCAGAGCCTGCGACTGCACCCTGGCAACCGGGACAAATTCTGGCCCCTGGTACCCGCCGAGGTGCAGGCCCTCATCGGTACCGATAGCTTCTTCGTCCAGTCGGTACACATCAACGGGCGCCCCGTGGGCCTGTTCTATGCCGACCGCCACGGCCCGGACTGCGACATGGACCAGGCCACCTATGACAAATTCCGCCAGCTCTGCCGCCTGGCCACCCAGGGCATGATGCTGAACGCCCGGCGCCAGGCCAGCAAGGGTGCTACGGCCTGAAGGCGGGGCAAAAAAAAGAGGCGCCACGAAGACGCCTCTCTCGACAATGCAGTGATGCTCCCGGGCCGGTTCGGCTGGGAGGCATGAACCGAGGTCTATCCCCGGTCACGCCATCTTCCCCCTGCCACCGAGCCCGACCGGCATGCGGTCACCGCTCGGTCATCACTTGCCCAGCACGTCGCTGCGGGTGCTCTCGGCGATGGCCGCGGCCTCGGCGATGAGTTCGTCGGGAACGTTCAACTCCTGCAGGGTCGCGGCGATGTTCTCCATCACGGCGTCGAAGTGGCTGTCGTTGAGTCCCTGCTCCACCAGGTGGGCATGGCCCTTGCGCATGTCTTCGCCGGTGTAGCTGTTGGGGCCACCGAAGGCCATGGTCAGGAAGGCCTTCTGCTTGGCCGCCTGGTTTTCCATGTCCACGCCCTCGAAGAAGCGGTTGATGCGATCGTCGGCCAGTACCTTGCGGTAGAAGATGTCCACGGCGGCGTCCACCGCGGGTTCTCCGCCGATGCGCTCGAACAGGCTCTTCTCGCCGCCCTTGGCGGCCTTCTCCTCGTCGGTGTAGCCGGCCAGTACGTCACCGCGCACGCTCTCGGCGATGCCCGCGGCCTCACCGATGAGATCACTGGGGACACCCAGTTCCTGCAGGGTCGCGCCCAGGTGCTCCATGATGACGTCGAAGTGGCTGGCATTCATGCCCTGCTCCACCAGGTGGGCATGGCCCTTGCGCATGT
>JANTGX010000244.1 GCA_024762755.1 Gammaproteobacteria bacterium | reverse complement strand
TTGAGGCTATGCTCCTTGATTTGCGGCCGCCCGTCCGGCCCCAGTTCGGTGTGCTTCAACGTGAGCGTGCGGGTGGCGCCATGGTAGGCGTCTTCCAGGTCGATCAGCACCTTGGCGTAGCTGTCCTCGCCGCGGGCATGGTATTCGCGCTGCGCGCCGCCGCCAAAGCCTCGGGTAAAACCGCCGCGGCCGAACAGGCTGTCGAAAAAATCGCTGAACTGTTCGGCATCGGCCCCGGTGAAGCCGCCGCCGTGAAACTCGAAACCCTGGTCCCAGTCAGGCGGCGGCCGGAAGTCCTGCCCAGCCTTCCAGTTGGCGCCCAACTGGTCGTAGGCGGCCCGTTTTTCCGGGTCCTTGAGCACCTCGTAGGCCTCGCCTACCTCCTTGAACCGGGCCTCGGCATCCGGCTCCTTGCTGACATCCGGATGGTACTTGCGCGCCAGCTTGCGGTAGGCGCGCTTGATCTCATCCTGACTGGCGTCGCGCTTGACGCCCATGATCTGGTAGTAATCTTTGAATTCCATGGGTTACCGGTCCTCGCTCGTTGTGCGGCCATGCCGACCCGGGCAAGGGCGGGCATGGCCGACGGTCCCGGCCAATCAATCGACGATCTCGGCGGTGACTGCGGAGGTGAAGGCCAATTCGCCGTTTTCGACATCTACCTGTATGGTCTCTCCGGCCCGGAAGCGGCCCGACAGGATCGCCTGGGCCAGTGGATTCTCCAACTGCTGCTGGATCGCCCGTTTCAGGGGCCGCGCGCCATAGACCAGGTCGAAACCGGCCTCGCCCAGCTTGTCCAAAGCCGCCTCGCTCACCTCCAGTTCCATGTCCCGCTCCTTCAGGCGGGCACGTAGATGCCCGATCTGGATATCGGCGATGGCGCGGATCTGCGCTTTCACCAGCGGATGGAAAACCACGATCTCGTCGAGCCGGTTGATGAACTCGGGCCGGAAGGCGTGGCTGACCACTTCCAGGACGGCCGCCTTCATTTCCCCGTAGTGCTCCTCGCCCGCCTTCTGCTGAATAATATCCGAACCCAGGTTCGAGGTCAGGACAATCACGGTATTGCGGAAATCCACGGTGCGGCCCTGCCCATCGGTGAGGCGGCCGTCGTCCAGCACCTGCAGCAGCACGTTGAAGACGTCCGGATGGGCCTTCTCCACCTCGTCCAGCAGGATCACCGCATAAGGCCGGCGGCGCACCGCCTCGGTAAGATAGCCGCCCTCCTCGTAGCCCACGTAGCCGGGCGGTGCGCCGATCAGCCGGGCCACCGAGTGCTTCTCCATGAACTCGGACATGTCGATGCGCACCATGGCCTCCTCGGTGTCGAACAGAAACTCGGCCAGGGCCTTGCACAGCTCGGTCTTGCCCACGCCGGTGGGACCGAGGAACAGGAAGGAGCCGTTGGGCCGGTTCGGGTCCGCCAGTCCCGCGCGCGAACGGCGGATGGCGTCGGCCACCGCCCGGATCGCCTCGTCCTGGCCCACCACCCGACGATGGATATTCTGTTCCATCTGCAACAGCTTTTCACGCTCGCCTTCGAGCATCTTGGACACTGGGATGCCGGTCCAGCGGGAGATGACCTCGGCGACCTCCTCATCGGTCACCTTGTTGCGCAACAGCTTCATCTCCTGCATCTCGGCCTGGGCCGCCATGTCCAGTTGCCGCTCCAGCTCCGGGATGCGGCCGTATTGCAGCTCCGACATGCGTCCAAGATCGCCGGCCCGTCGCGCCGCCTCGAACTCCAGACGGGCTCGGTCCAGCTCCTCCTTGACATGGGTGGCGCCCTGCAGGGCCGCCTTTTCGGCCTTCCAGACCTCCTCCAGGTCGGAGAACTCCCGCTCCAGGGCGGCGATCTGCCCTTCCAGGTCCGCCAGGCGCTTGCGCGAGGCCTCGTCGGACTCCTTGTTCAGGGCCTCGCGCTCGATCTTGAGCTGGATCAGGCGCCGGTCGAGCCGATCCATCTCCTCCGGCATGGAGTCGATCTCCATACGCAAACGAGAGCCCGCCTCGTCGATCAGGTCAATGGCCTTGTCAGGGAGCTGGCGATCGGAGATATAGCGGTGCGACAGGGTCGCGGCCGCGACGATCGCCGGATCGGTGATCTCCACCCCATGGTGAAGCTCATATTTTTCCTTCAGGCCGCGCAGGATGGCAATCGTGTCCTCGACACTGGGCTCGTCCACCAGGACCTTTTGGAAGCGACGCTCCAGCGCGGCATCCTTCTCGATGTTCTGGCGATATTCGTCCAGGGTGGTGGCGCCGACACAGTGCAGCTCACCCCGGGCCAGGGCGGGTTTGAGCATGTTGCCCGCGTCCATGGCGCCCTCCGCTTTGCCGGCGCCGACCATGGTGTGGATCTCGTCGATGAACAGGATGATGTTGCCCTCCTGCTTAGCGATGTCGTTGAGCACCGCCTTGAGCCGTTCCTCGAACTCGCCGCGGAACTTGGCCCCGGCGATCAACGCCGCCATGTCCAGCGACAGCAGGCGTTTGTTCTTCAGACCCTCGGGCACCTCGCCGTTGACGATCCGTTGGGCCAGGCCCTCGACGATGGCGGTCTTTCCCACACCTGCCTCGCCGATCAGCACCGGGTTATTCTTGGTGCGCCGCTGCAGTACCTGCACCACCCGGCGGATCTCGTCGTCGCGGCCGATCACCGGGTCCAGCTTGCCGGTCTCGGCCCGCTCGGTGAGATCAATGGTGTACTTCTCCAGGGCCTGGCGCTGCTCCTCGGCGTTGGGATCGTCGATACGCTGGCCGCCGCGCACCTGGTCGATGGCCTGCTCCAGGGCTTCCTTGGTGGCGCCTGCCTGACGCAGCAACTCGCCGACCTGGCCCTTGTCTTCCACCGCCGCCAGCACAAACAGCTCGCTGGAGATGTATTGATCCTTGCGCTGCTGCGCCAGCTTGTCGGTGAGGTTGAGCAGGCGGCTCAGGTCGTTGGAAACATGCACATCGCCCGCCGCGCCTTCCACTTGCGGCAGGTGATCCAACACCTCCCCCAGACCGGAGCGCAACTGGTTGCCATTGACGCCCGCCTGCGCAAGCAGCGGCCGCACCGTGCCTCCTTCCTGGTTCAGCAGGGCCAGCAGCAAATGGGCCGGCTCGATGAACTGGTGATCACGGCCCACGGCCAGGCTCTGCGCGTCGGCCAGGGCCATCTGAAACTTGCTTGTCAGTTTGTCCATTCTCATGTCGATTTTCTCCGTGTTCGGGTGCTCTCACGAACCGGGGGCGGGACGAACCCGGTAACGGTCCTGCGTGTCCGGTGATTTCCCTCCGGCCCTTGTCACCATCGCCCTTGCCAGGCTTGGCGTCGAACTGCTCCGCCAGTTGCGGCGTCAGGGTCTGCACGGTCAGTCCGATCTCAACCGCGCTCGTGGCCGACCCTGGGCGATCAGCTCATTTTCGGTGAGTCGGCCGATAGCGAACCCCAAGGTCTTGCGCTTGCCGTCGGGCAACACGGCAAGCTTCTCCGTGCTGCCCGGCGCGCTCGGCGTTACCCGATGGAAGTTCCTTCGTCATCGTTCAATGCACGTCCACCGCGATGGTCCGCCGGCGGCGCGAGGCCGCCTTGGGCAGCTCGATCCGCAGTACACCGTTCTTGTAGTTGGCCCGGGCCTTGGATGAGTCCACCTCGTCAGGCAGTGGTATCGCCCGTTCGAAGCGACCGTAGGCGCACTCGGTGACGTGATAACGGCCCACGGTCCGCTCGCGTTCAACCTGTTTTTCGCCGCGCACGACCAGATAGTTTTCGAGCACCTCCAGATCGAAATCCGACTTCTCCAGGCCGGGGGCCTCAAGACGCACCACGATCTGATCGTCGTCGTCGAAGACCTCCGCCGCCAGCACGCCCCAACCGGCGCTGCGCACGGCGACCTCCTGGCCTGCGCCCTTTT
>JANTGX010000243.1 GCA_024762755.1 Gammaproteobacteria bacterium | reverse complement strand
CTCTTAGCCGCCATCGGCCTTGCCGTGTTTGTTCTGGCCGCGTATCTGCGTAAACCCGGCAACCACGGCACGCACTATGCCCCCACACCGGCTGGCGAACCGACCGAATATGACGCCCTCTCCGAGCGCTTCTGCTGCCTGATGCTCAAGGACGGGCCCACCCGGGGCGGCTTTATCAGGCACACCGACAGTACCGACGACTGACTCGCCAGTGGTGCCGGCCGTACCTTCGCGCTGCCAGTGCGGCACACCGTCATCCAGCAGCTCCTCCCGCCAGACCCCCACGTCTCTGGGTGCCGTGATGCCCAGGCGTACCGTGCCTTCGGTGCTGGCGACCACCGTGACCTCGATGTCTTTGCCGATGACGATGGTTTCGCCGATGTTGCGGGTGAGGATAAGCATGCTGCACTCCTTTGCAGTGGGGTACCGGCGTCCTGCCGGCAGCGCGATGCGCTGACTCAATCAAAACGCATGGCGAGGTGTGGGTCAAGGTGATTCACCTGCAGGCGGCACCGGAGGCCTGGCGCGGCCCTTGCCCGGGCGAGCGAACACAAGCGAAAGGTGCCAATTGAGGCGTTCTATGATGGATTACACTGGCAGGAGGTTATTAAGGGTGGTGTTGCGGTTATTGGTTGAATTCGGGACCAGTTTATCGAAGGCTCTGTTGTCCAGAACACTGACTGGGGCTTGTAGTGGACATCACCCGCGATCACCACATCGGCACTGCTTCTACCGGCTCGAACAGCTCAACGCGTCGCGCGGGTCGTACATTTCATCGATCCTCATCGCTAATACGCACCAACAAGATGCTTCATATATGAAGCATTAGGTGCGTACAGGACCTGCCATGCCCCTGAATTCGGATACAAATGCTTCATATGTGAAGCATAAAAATCCGATCACCATCGGGACCGCCAGCAGCAACACCCACAGGAACAGCATGTAACCTGCATGCCCCACTCTGGCCACCAGCCCTCCATCGTCTTGGCAGAGGCCCACAACGATGACGCCGTGATCACCTCGGTACCAGGACCACCCAGCCGAGCACGCCTATCGTCCAGATCGCGAAGGGGATTGCTGCGTTGGATGAATCCAGACTCGAATATCCATGATCACTCAGGAAGGCACCTCGATCACCACCGCCGGATCGAACCCGGGGTTCAGGTGATGCGGTGCATAGCCCCGCGGGTTGCAGACAACCCGGGTCTCACCTGTCCGGTAGTCGCTGGTGTGATGCAGGTGTCCATGCACCCAGACCGAAGCCCCGCTGTCCGCCACCAGGTCGTCCAGCGGGGTGGCATAGGCTGGCTGGTACTGCTTGCCGGGGTGGCCGGGCGCGCAGCTGCGCAGCGAGGGCGCATGGTGTGTCACCACCACGGTCGGCCCGTCGAAAGGTGCTGCCAGGGCGTCGCGCAGCCAGGCGACCGACTCGCGGTGCATGTCGATCACGTTGCGGGCACGCAGCTTCCAGTAAAAGCGGGTGAAACGGATCTCGCTGTAGTCGCTTATCTGCGACTCCAGGGGATGGCTCTCACCCGGCGGCAATTCCCTGTCCCCCATGCCCATGTCGGTCCACAGGGTGCAGCCGAGAAAACGGGTGCCGCCGATGACCACCGTATCGCGTTCGAGGAAATGGACATGGCCGGTCTCGGCCGCCTGCTCGCGCATGCGCGTGATGTTGTGGAGCACCTCATCGCGTGAATAGTGCTCGTGGTTGCCCGCCACCATCACCACCGGCTTGTTGAAGGCGTCCGCCGCCCACAGCACCGACTGACGCTTGTGGTGGGCGTCACCCGCGAGCACCACCACGTCCGCGTCGGTCTCGATCGGCTCGAACAGGCCGAACTCATTGTGCAGGTCACTCATGAAATTGATCTTCATCGGCCTCTCTCACTCCACCGTGAACCGCCAGTGGGGTCGCCGCGGCTCGGAGTCCTCGGCCTCCTCCCACATTTTCCGGGCCTCCGCCTCGTCGTGGGGCAGGCGCACCGGTGGGTTGGACAGGCCCGCCAGCACCACCCTGCCCTCGTCATCCTGGATGCCGCCCATGTCCACGCCGTGGACGAAGATCCCGCCCGCGAGGCGTTTCTCGTAGTCGAAATGGTGGTGGCCGTGAAAATGCCGGCTCACGCCCAGCACCCGGCCCAACTCGTCCAGCGCGGCGTTGCCCAGGTGGTGAGTGCTCGGGGCCTCGTGGCTCACCAGGATCTCCGCCTGCTGGCCAGTCAACGCCGCGATATCGGCCGGGAAGATCGAGGCGCGGTGGCGCACCGGCAGCTTGCGGGCACGCGGCGGCTGACGCGCCAAGTAGTCCTCGACCGTGAAGAGCCGGTTCGGCCCGGCATGGCCGCTCCAAATAGTCTGCCGGAACACCCCGCCGAGACCGGCAATGCGCCGCCCGGCGATCTCCGTCACCCGGCCGTGCAGGTTCCGTTCTGCCGGCAGGCGCGACCAGTAGCTCGCCTTGTCCGCGTCGTGGTTGCCGTGGACGAACCATACCCGAGCCGGGTCGTAGTCCCACTCTGCGAGTACCGCATCCAGCGGCCGGGTCAGGTCCATGTCGCCGAGCAACACCACCGCATCCGGCTGGCCCGCCTCGATGGTGGGCATGAAGCGGTCGAAGTAGCCATGGGGGTCACCCACGAACCAGATGTGTCCCTCGCCCGGGCGGGCGGGTGCGTAAGGATCAGTCATCACTCTCTCCTTCTCTCTGGCCTTTCTTCCTTTCGGCCTCGCATTCGGCCAGGAAGGCCGCAATCTCTTCCTCGCTGGCGCCAGCGTCTGAAAGCGCCAGCGCCCTTAGGGCGCATTCGTGCCTATACATAGTCAGCCGGTGTGCCGCCTGCCACTTGTCCTCATCCTTGTCAGTCATCGTTTACCTCCGGCTGATAAGCCAAATCGGATCCAAGTGTCGTATTTTTGCTAGGCTAAACACATGCAAAGCCGCTCTACACGAAAACAATCATGAAGCGCGCAAGCCTGAAGTCCCGCATCAAGACCAAGATCAGCCAGTCCTCCCGGCTGGTATTCATGCGTGCTGATTTTGATCGTCTCGGCGGCTACGACCAGGTCGGGCGCGCCCTGCGCGAACTGGTCACCGAAGGCGTGCTGCTGAAAATCGGCTACGGCCTTTACGCCAAGGCGCGCCTTAATCGGCTTACCGGCAGCCCCATGCTTGCTGCAGAAGGCGGATTCGAGCAGATAGCGCAGGAAGCCCTTGATAGACTTGGCGTGAAATGGACCCTTTCCGATGCATGCAGTCAAGGACTATCAAGCCGGGTCTACACAGATCCCCGCGAACGCACAGGTCATTGTGCTTGATCGCTTTAGCCGCAAGATTGCCACCGACAAATTCAGTCTCCAGATCATTCGAGCTTGATCCTCCCCGGTGTGCCGCCTGCCACTTGCCCTCATCCTTCTCGGTCACCGTTCACCTCCTGCCGCCAGGCGGCATAGTCGTGCCAGTAGAAACCGTCCTGCACCGGGTCATCGAGGACCGGCGCATGGTGGCCGGCGAGATATTCGCGGAAAGGTGCCTGGTGCGACGTTGGCAGGTCGCGCACACGCGCAGGCGGCAGCCCCTCGGGCTGATCCTGCAGCCCGGTGACCAGCCGCATGTATCCGGTCAGGCTCGCACCGACAAAACCCGTCTTCGGGTTGGTGGCGATCACCCTCCCCTGCAGCTGGCCGTACCACGCCGGGTTGTCGTCGATCGCCAGCCAGGGCTGGTCGAGGGATTCGCCACGCAGATGGAAATGTTCCCGGATCGACCACTCGCGCGGCGACTTGGTGTAGCCCGGATCCACCGGAGAGGCGGCGATCACCCGATCGGCAAAGCCCGGCACCTCGTCCCTGAGCTGGTCGAGGTTCATGTACTCGCGCCAGGACGAGATGATCACCACCTGGGC
>JANTGX010000242.1 GCA_024762755.1 Gammaproteobacteria bacterium | reverse complement strand
CCGGCTCCAATGGCAAAAGCACCGTCACCACCCTGGTGGGTGAGATGCTCAAGGCGGCCGGCCTGCAGGCCGGGGTCGGTGGCAATCTCGGTACGCCGGCGCTCGACCTCCTGGAACAGGATGCCGATCTGTACGTGCTCGAGCTCTCCAGTTTCCAACTCGAATCGACCTACTCCCTGCGGGCGGCGGTCGCCTGCGTGCTCAATGTCTCGCCCGACCACATGGATCGCTACTCGGATCTAGCCGCCTATGCCGCTGCCAAGGCGCGGATTCTCGAGGGCGCCCAGAACACCGTGTGCAATGCCGACGATCCGCTGGTGATGCAGATGCCAGGTGCGCGCGAGGGGTTGACCTTCACCCTCGACGAGCCGGTCGATGACGAGCAGTTCGGTGTGCGGCAGGAGCAGGGCAGGGACTGGCTGTGCCGGGGGAGAACACCCCTGATCGCCGCCGACGAGGTGCTGGTTCCCGGTCGCCACAACCGGGCGAACGCCCTGGCGGCCCTGGCGATCGGCACCGTCCTGAACCTGGATGTGGCGGTGATGGCGGAGGTGTTGCGGCGTTTCCCCGGCCTGCCGCATCGCTGCGAGTTCGTCGGCGAGGTCAATGGGGTGCGCTGGTACAACGACAGCAAGGCCACGAACGTGGGGGCGGCGCTGGCGGCGCTGCGCGGTCTCGACCAAGGGGATGGGCGACGCGCGGTCATGATCCTCGGTGGCGACTGCAAGGGCGGGGATTTCGCGCAGATGCACGACGCCTTGGCCCGGCACGCCCGCGGAGTGGTGCTGATCGGACGCGACCGCGAGGCGATCCGTCCGGCGATACCGGAGTCCTGCCAGGTGGCCGATGCGGCCGACCTGGAGGAGGCCGTGGGCCTGGCGCTGGAGATGGCGCAACCAGGTGATCACGTCCTGCTGGCGCCGGCCTGTGCCAGTTTTGATCAGTTTCGCAACTATGCCGAGCGCGGCGATCGCTTCCGCGGCCTGGTGAGGCGGTTGGGGGCATGAGCGTGGCAACCGCACAACCGCGGGGCAGCATGGCCAGGAGCCGGGGCAGCGCCGCGCCCGCGCTGGCGCACTACGACCCCATGCTGTTGCTGGTGGCCGGGGCCCTGCTGGCCATCGGGGTGATGATGGTGGCCTCGGCCTCTATGCCCCAGGGCATGCGTGCCGGCGAGCCGCTGCGCTTCGTGGAACGCCATCTGTTCGCCCTGGTGCTCGGCCTGGCCGGGGCGGTGGGTGCCTGGTTTACCTCCATGGCCCGCTGGGAGCGTTGGAGCACCTGGCTCTATTTTCTGGGCCTGGGACTGCTGGCGCTGGTATTCGTGCCGGGGCTGGGTCGCGAGGCCAACGGCGCCATGCGCTGGGTTGGCGTGGGCCCGCTGAGCCTGCAGACCTCCGAATTCATGAAGCTGTTCGTCGTGCTCTACATGGCCGGCTATGTGGTGCGCCACAAGTTCTCGGTGGTGTTCGAGATGAAGGGATTCGTGCGGCCCATGCTGCTGCTGCTCATGGCCTGCGGGCTGATCATGTTGCAGCCGGATTTCGGCACCACCACGGTGTTACTGGCCACCGCCTTCGGCATGCTGTTTCTGGCGGGCGCGCGGTTGTGGCAGTTCGGCGTGCTGATCCTGTGCGCCGCCGGGGCGCTGGCGGCGCTGGTCTATGTCTCCCCTTACCGAATGGCCCGGGTGACCTCCTTCCTCAACCCCTGGGAGCAGGCACGCGATGCGGGCTACCAGCTGACCCAGGCCCTGATTGCCTTCGGCCGCGGAGAGTGGACGGGGGTGGGGCTGGGCAACGGCATCCAGAAGCAGTTCTATCTGCCGGAGGCCCATACCGACTTCGTGATGGCGGTGATCGGCGAGGAATTCGGCCTGCTCGGTTCCCTGGTCATCGTGCTCCTGTTCGGCCTGTTCGTGTGGCGGGCCTTCGCCATCGGCGCGCGCGCGGAGCGACGCGGCGCGCGCTTTGCGGCCTTCGTGTCCTATGGCGTTGGGCTGTGGATCGGCATGCAGGCCTTCATCAACATCGGCGTCAACATGGGTCTGCTGCCCACCAAGGGACTGACCCTGCCCTTCATCAGTTATGGCAGCAACAGCCTGATTGCCTGTTGCATCGCGGTCGGCCTGCTGGCGCGGGTGCATCGGGAGAACAGCGAGGCGGGCGATGCCAAGGAGGGCAAATGGCAGCGCGCGTGATGATCATGGCGGGTGGTACCGGCGGCCATGTGTTCCCCGCCCTGGCGGTAGCGCAGGAGCTGCAGGCGCGCGGATGCGAAGTCAGCTGGCTGGGCACGCCGGACAGTTTCGAATCGCGCCTGGTGCCCGAGCGGGGGATCGAGCTGGACGAGATCCCTGCGCATCGCCTGCGCGGCGAGGGGATGCCGGCACGGCTGCTGGCGCCCCTGCATCTGCTGCGGGCTATGCTGCGGGCGGGCAGCATCCTGCGCCGGCGGCGACCGCAGGTGGTGCTCGGCATGGGTGGGTTCGTTGCCGGCCCCGGCGGGCTGATGAGTCGCCTGCTGGGCATTCCGCTGGTCATCCATGAGCAGAATACCGTGCCGGGCCTGACCAATCGCTGGCTGGCGCGGATTGCCACTCGGGTAATCGAGGCCTTCCCCGGCACCTTCGACAAGGGCGCCAGGGTGCGAACCTGCGGTAACCCCATCCGCCCCGAGATTGCCCAGTTGCCCCCGCCGGAGGCGCGCATAGACAGCGCATCGGACGAGCCGATAAAACTACTGGTGATGGGTGGGTCCCAGGGGGCACAGGCGCTCAACGAGACCCTGCCTCGCGCACTGGCACTGCTCCCCGAGCAGCGGCGTCCGCGGGTTGTCCATCAGGCGGGCCGGGGAAAGCTCGAGAGTACCCGCGAGGACTATCGCCGCCTGGGCGTGGACACCGAACTGGTGGAGTTCATCGCCGACGTTCCGGCGGCCCTGGCACGCGCCGAGCTGGTGGTCTGTCGGGCCGGGGCGCTCACCCTGGCCGAACTGGCGGCCGCGGGCGTCGCCTCGATCCTGGTGCCCTATCCCTACGCGGTGGACGATCACCAGACCCGCAACGCGCGCTACCTGAGCGATGCCGATGCCGCGGTACTGGTGCCTCAGACCGAACTGAGTCCCGAGTCCCTGGCCGAGCTGCTCAGTCAATTGGGTGCGGATCGCCCGCGCCTGCTCGAGATGGCCCAGCGGGCACGGGCACTGGCGCGGCCGGGTGCCACCGCCTGCGTGGCCGATACCTGTCTGGAGGTAGCGGCATGACCCGACTACCCGATGCCCCACGCTACGCGGCCGAGGCCATGGGGCGCATGCGCCGCCTGCACTTCGTCGGCATCGGCGGCGCCGGAATGAACGGCATCGCCCAGGTGATGCTCAATCTTGGTTACGAGGTGAGCGGTTCGGACATGCGTGCCAACCCGGCGACCCAGCGGCTGGCCGAGCAGGGCGCGCAGATCCATATCGGGCATGCGCCGGAGAATGTGCGCGGCGCGGATGCGATTGTCATCTCCAGTGCGGTCACCGAAGAGAATCCCGAGGTGGTCGCAGCGCGTGAGGCGCGTATTCCGGTGGTGCCGCGCGCCGAGATGCTGGCCGAGATCATGCGCTTCCGCTACGGCATCGCCGTTGCGGGTACCCACGGCAAGACCACGACCACCAGCCTGATCGCCAGCCTGCTCATCGAGGGCGGTCTGGACCCGACCTATGTGATCGGGGGGAAGCTCAATGCCGCCGGTAGCCACGCCCACCTGGGTGAGGGGGAGATCCTGGTGGCCGAGGCGGACGAGAGCGATGCCTCCTTCCTCTACCTGCAGCCGATGCTCGCGGTGGTGACCAACGTGGACGAGGACCACATGGCCACTTACGGCGGTGATTTCCAACGCCTGCGCGCCACCTTCCTCGAGTTCCTCCACCACCTCCCC
>JANTGX010000241.1 GCA_024762755.1 Gammaproteobacteria bacterium | reverse complement strand
AGACACCAGACGCACCCCCAGGCCCTGCCGGCCTTGATTTTATGCGATTTTCCCCCATATCTAGTGAAACGTCGGAGAATGCCGCCCCTCTTGCAGATTTCCTCTTCTTTGCTCCGTCTGGCCTGCTTTCGATCTGCGCTAAGCTACGCCTCACCACACCGCGGACAGCGTCCGCCAAAGCCGACGCCGAACTTCAAAGACAGCACACCCAGACACCCCACTCCTGCCCCCAGCACCCACAAAGCTTCCGGAAGCACCCACCATGTCCCTGATCCGTTGTGAAAACATCTCTCTGGCCTATGGCCACGTACCACTGCTCGATGGTGTCGATCTGCAGATCGAACCCGGTGAGCGGGTCTGTCTCGTGGGACGCAACGGCACAGGCAAGTCCACCCTGATGCACGTCCTGCGCGGCGCGACCGCCGCCGACGACGGCACCGTCTGGCGCAAACCCGGGCTGCGCCTGGCCTATCTGGCCCAGACCCTGCCCGAGGGTGAGCAACGGAGCGTGTTCGAGATCGTCGCCGAGGGCCTGGAGGGCCTCGGCGCCATGATGATCGATTACCACCGCGCCGTGCAGGCCCTCAGTACCGACCACAGTGAAGCCGCGCTGACCGCCCTGGCCAATGCCCAGCAGGTGCTGGATGCCAACGATGCCTGGCGCCTGGAGCAGCGCGTGGAAGAGGTCATCACCCGCCTCGGCCTACCCGCCGATGCCCCCCTGGACAGCCTCTCCGGCGGCTTTCGCCGGCGCGTGCTGCTGGGCCAGGCCCTGGTCACCGAACCGGACCTGCTGCTCCTCGACGAGCCCACCAACCACCTCGATATCGAGGGTATCCAGTGGCTGGAGGAATTTCTCCGTGGCTGGCACGGCAGCCTGCTGTTCATCACCCACGATCGCGCCTTTCTGCAGAGCCTCGCCACACGCATCGTCGAATTGGACCGCGGCCACATCAGTTCCTGGCCCGGCGACTACCGCACCTACCTGCAGCGCCGCGAAGAACGCCTGGCCAGCGAGGCCGAGCAGAACGACAAGTTCGACAAGAAGCTGGCGCAAGAGGAGGTCTGGATCCGTCAAGGCATCAAGGCGCGTCGCACGCGCAACGAGGGCCGGGCGCGCAAGCTGCAGTCCCTGCGCGAGGAACGCCGACAGCGGCGCGAGGTGCAGGGGCGGGCACGCATCGAGCTCTCGCAGGCGGAGCGCTCCGGCAAGCTGGTGGTGGAGGCGGAGAACGTCGGCCTCGCCTACGACGGCAAGCCGGTGATCCGCGACTTCTCCACCAAGATCCTGCGCGGCGACCGCATCGGCATCATCGGCCCCAATGGCGCCGGCAAGTCCACCCTGCTGCGTCTGCTGCTGGGTGATCTGACCCCCGACAGTGGCCAGATACGGCTCGGCAGCAAACTGGAGATCGCCTACTACGACCAACAGCGGTCCCAGTTGGACCCGCAGAAGTCGGTCATCGACAATCTCGAGCTGGGCAGCGACCGGGTGTCCATCAATGGCCGCGAGAAACACGTCATGGGCTACCTGCAGGACTTCCTCTTTCCGCCACAGCGGGTGCGCTCGCCGGTCTCCTCCCTCTCCGGCGGCGAGTGCAACCGTCTCCTGCTGGCCCGGCTGTTCACCCGGCCGGCCAACCTGCTGGTGATGGACGAGCCGACCAACGATCTCGACGTGGAGACCCTCGAATTGCTCGAGGAACTGCTCAACGACTACCAGGGTACTCTGCTGCTGGTCAGCCACGACCGCGCCTTCCTCGACAACGTGGTCACCGGCACCCTGGTCCTGGAGGGCGACGGCCATGTCGGCGAATACGTCGGCGGCTATGCCGATTGGCTGCGCCAGCGCCCGCAGGCGCGCGATACGTCCCCGGCCAAAGGGGCGGGCCAGGGACGACAGAAGACCAAGCCACCGGCCGACGAGAAGAGCACCGACACCACCACGCCACGGCCGCGCAAGCTCGGCTACAAGGAGCAACGGGAACTGGAGGCGCTGCCCGCGCACATCCAGACCCTGGAGGACGAGCAGGCCGCCCTGCAGACACGCCTCGGCGAGGCGGGTTTCTATCAGCAGCCGGTGGAGGAGGTCGATGCCGTGCTGGCGCGATTGCAAGCCCTGGAGGAAGAACTAGCCACGGCCTATGCCCGCTGGGAAGTGCTGGAGGCGCCGCCCCAGGACTGAGCTCACACGGCCACTTAGAAGTCTGTCGGGTTTAGGCGATCACCCAAATCCGACAGACTTCTAGCGCCGGCAGGTCGTTCGCAGCGGCGGCGTGGGGCACGGGGCCGAGCGTATCGGGATGACCGCCGGGGCTGCCCCCTCAGTGGATGGAGGGCGGCGGACGGTGATGGCCGAGTTCACTGGCGTCGTCCACCACGGCCTCCTTGGCGTCCTCCTCTTGCGTCGGTCGCTCCGGCTTGGCAATGGAAGGTGCCGGCGCGGCCTCCGCCCCCATGGGTACCTCCTCGGCAACCGCTTCCTGGGCCAGGGGCACCGTCTCGGCCGACGGTACCGCCTCCGTCCCTTCGCCGGCCGCCTCGGTGACCTGCGTGTCACCGGCTTCCCCTTCCGCCTTCTCCCCTTTCGCCTTCTCCGCTACCGTCTCCGTGGCGACCTTGCCCTCTGTCTCTGCCTCCACCATCGCGACCGGGGCCTCGGCCAGGCCCGCCTCGATGGCCGGCAGGTGGCGCGTCTCCGGCCGATCCAGGTGGGGCGCGCCGGCCTTGGCGGTCTGGCTGCAGAGATCCTCCGCCCCCGTCGCCAAATGCTCATAGATCTCGCGGTAGTCGTCGGTCAGGCGGTTGAAAAGCTGCGAGGTCTTGATGAAGTGGCTGTCCACCGAGCTGCGGTATGCCGCCAGTTCGGCGCGGGCCTTCTCCAATTCCTCCTCCAATTTGCTGCGGCCACGATCGAGATAGGCGTTGGCCAGGAAATAACCCGCCGCAACACCGATGGCGAGCAAGGCGGCTCCCTGCAACAAGGCGAGGACACTGATTTCTGCAAACATGGAAGGCTCTCCGGTGGACGCTCTGTCTCGGCCGCGGGCAGATTCACCGCCGGCCGTGACATGGGCTGAGGATGGACACACCGATGCTAGCGCAATCACCCCATTCTGGCCACGGGCACGCCGGTGACAGTGCCCGCGGACATAGGCCTACGGTGCGCCGGCCCAGCGGCTTGCCAATCCAGAACAACTGGTTATACTCACAGCTCAATACTGTGTGGATGGACAGACAATGATCGAATTGACGAAACGCCAGCAAGAAGTCTTGGACATGATTCGCGATTTCATCGCGGAATATGACGTCCCCCCCACGCGAATGGAGATCGCGGAGGCCATGGGCTATCGCTCCGCCAACGCCGCCGAGGATCACCTCAAGGCCTTGGAGCGCAAGGGGGCCATCGAGATCTACCCCGGTGCCTCCCGCGGCATCCGCCTGCTGGGCGGCGTCGAGGAGAGAGCCGGCATCCCCGTGGTAGGACGGGTGGCCGCAGGCAATCCCATCCTGGCCGAGGAGAACATCGAGGACTACTACCAGGTGGACCCCCAGTTGTTCCATCCCCAGGTCGACTATCTGCTGCGCGTCAGAGGCATGAGCATGCGCGACGTGGGCATCCTCAATGGTGATCTGCTGGCCGTGCACCGGGTCGAGCAGGCCACCAGCGGTCAGATCGTCGTCGCCCGTATCGACGACGAGGTGACGGTCAAACGCTTCCGCCGGCGCGGCAACAAGGTCCGCCTGATGCCGGAAAATCCCAGCTTCGAGCCCATCGAGATCGATCTGCGCGAACAGGCGCTGAGCATCGAAGGGCTGGCCGTCGGCGTCATCCGCAACGAGGTGAAATAATGATCGACAATCCTGCCACCCGCATCATCCATCACCCGAGCGGAGAGGGGGTCGATGGCCTGGATCTGCACGGCA
>JANTGX010000240.1 GCA_024762755.1 Gammaproteobacteria bacterium | reverse complement strand
CTCGAGTTCGTCGCCCAGGAGCCGGTGATCGGCACGGGCTGCGCCGACGCCGTCGAGCATCTCGACGGGCACGTCGAGGCCGTCGTTCTCGGCGACTGCGGATCACCGGCTGCTGTGCGCGAGACCTTCGACGCCCTGCAGGCCAAGGCATCCGACCTGCCCATCCTGGTCCTGGTGAGCGATGAGGGCCAGGTGGACAAAGAGGTCCTCTCGCAGGCCTTCGCCCCCATCAATCTCCCCATGCGCTACGCCGAGGTGGCCGATGCCCTGCATCGCGCCCAGGTCTTTCGCCTGGGCAAGCAGCGCGGCGCCGGCGGCAGTCTGAACCTGGAGCTGTTCCGCAGCCTGGTGGGCAACAGCCGCGGGGTGACCGAGGTGCGACGGCTCATCGAACAGGTGGCCAACACCGACGCCACGGTGCTCATTCTCGGCGAATCCGGCACCGGCAAAGAGGTGGTGGCGCGCAACCTCCACTACCACTCCTCACGGCGCAGCAAGCCCTTCGTGCCCATCAACTGTGGCGCCATCCCCGGTGAATTGCTCGAGAGCGAGCTGTTCGGCCATGAGAAGGGGGCCTTCACCGGCGCCATCAGCGCCCGCCGTGGCCGTTTCGAGATGGCCGAGGGCGGCACGCTGTTCCTCGACGAGATCGGCGACATGCCCATGTCCATGCAGGTCAAACTGCTGCGGGTGTTGCAGGAGCGGGTGTTCGAGCGGGTGGGCGGCAACAAGGAGCTGGTCGCCGACGTGCGCATCGTCGCCGCCACCCACCGCAACCTCGAGGAGCTGATCGCCGAGGGCAAGTTTCGCGAGGATCTCTACTATCGCCTCAACGTCTTTCCCATCGACATGCCGCCCCTGCGCGAGCGCATCGAGGACGTCCCCCTGCTGGTCAACGAACTCATCGCCCGTATGGAACACGAGAAGCGCGGCTCGGTGCGCTTCACCCCGGCGGCCATGATCGCCCTCACCCAGTACCGCTGGCCGGGCAATGTGCGCGAGCTGTCCAATCTGCTCGAACGGCTGGTCATCATGTACCCCTACGGCGTGGTGGACGTGGGCGATCTGCCCGACAAGTTCCGCCCCGCCGGCGTCGAGGCGAGCCCCAGCGAGGCGCGGCAGGAGCCGCCGATGGCCGCCGCGCCACAGCCGCTGCAGAGCACGTCACGCCTGCCGCGCGAGGGGCTGGATCTGAAGGAACACATCTCCAATGTCGAGTGCACCCTGATCAAACAGGCCCTGGACGAGGCCGACGGCGTGGTGGCCCACGCGGCCAAGCGCCTGAAGATGCGGCGTACGACCCTCGTCGAGAAATTGCGCAAATACGGTCTGCAGCGCAACGAGTCCGTGTCGGGAATTTGACTGACCGCCCCGGCCCACACCCTAAGCCACTGATACAAAAGAAGACGCCTACCTAGGCACAGTTCTTGCTCAACCCTGACCGGATGCGGAATAGACCGCACCGTCGTCAAAAAACGAGCGAGGCGTGCCATGGCACTACAGCAGACCGAATCCCGATTCCCCCAGGCCCTGCAGACCAGCGTACAGATCTTCGATCTGCATCCCGGTCGCGCCAAGCCCCATCACCGCGACACCCCCTCGAACCCCGCCGGCGATCCGCCGCAGCCCAACGACGATCAGCCCAACGCCCAGCGTCTGCAGGCCATCTTCGCCGCCTTGCCCTCTGGCGTGGTGGTGCTGGACGCACGCGGTTGCGTGCAGTCCTGCAATCCGGCTGCCCGTGCTCTGCTCGGGGAGCCGCTGGAAGGCGAGGTGTGGACGGCGGTGATCGCCCGCGCCTTTGCCCCGCGCAGCGACGATGGCCACGAGATCTCCCTGGCCGACGGTCGCCGCGTCAGCATCGCCACCTGTCCCCTGAGTGACGGCCAGCCCGGCCAGTTGCTGCTGCTCACCGACGTCACCGAGACGCGCGAACTGCAGCAGCGCCTGAGCCAGCATCAGCGCCTGTCCGCCCTCGGCGAGATGGCCGCCGGCCTGGCCCACCAGGTGCGCACGCCGCTGGCCACCGGCCTGCTGTATGCCTCACAGCTCAAGCGTTCGGGCCTGGACGGGGACACGCGCGGCGAGTTGGCACAGAAGGTGGTCGGCCAGCTGCGTCAGCTCGACGGCCTGATCAACGACATGCTGCTGTTCTCCCGCATCGGCTACGGCGGCGAGGAACGGATCCAGGCCGGCGCGCTGCTGGCCGAGCTGGAAGCGGCGGTGCGCCCCCACTGCGAAGAACGCGGTACCCGCCTGGTGCTCGACCAGGGGTTCTCCGACGCCCAACTGCAGGGCAATCCCAGCACCCTGCTCAGCGCCCTGCAGAACCTGACCGCCAACGCCCTGCAGGCCCTCGGCGAGGGTGGTCAGCTCACCCTCGGCCTGCGCGACGGCGGTTGCGGCACCCTGGAGATCACGGTGCAGGACGACGGACCGGGCATCGCGGCAGACGTCCAGGCCCAACTGTTCAACCCCTTTTTCACCACCCGCGCCAGCGGCACCGGCCTCGGCCTGGCCGTGGTGCAGGCCGTGGCCCAGGCCCATGGCGGCGGCGTGCGCGTCGTCAGCCGGCTGGGCGAGGGCAGTGAATTCATCGTCCAGCTGCCCCGGCTGGAAGGCGACGCCTGAGACGGCGTCAGCGTGCGGAGGTTTCTATGACACAGGCAAAGATACTGGTAGTGGAAGACGACACGGGGCTGCGCGACGCCCTGTGCGAGACCCTGGCCCTGGCCGGCTATACCACGCGCACCGCCGACGACGGCGCCGCGGCGTTGGAGATCCTCGGCCGGGAGACGGTGCAGATGGTGATCACCGACATCCAGATGCCCGGCATGGACGGCCACACCCTGCTCAAACGGATCAAACAGGCCTGGCCGACACTGCCGGTGATGCTGATGACCGCCTACGGCTCCATCCAGATGGCCGTGGAGGCCATGCGCGACGGTGCCGTGGACTATCTCACCAAGCCCTTCGAGGCGGAGGTGCTGGCGACCAACGTGGCCCTGCACCTCGGCCCGCCCACCGGCAGCGAGGCGATGGACACGACCGGCGAGCTGCTGGCGGTGGACCCGCGCAGCCGCGAGTTGGCGGCCCTCGCCGAACGGGTGGCCGCCAGCGATGCCACGGTGATGCTCACCGGCGAGAGCGGGGTGGGCAAAGAGGTGCTGGCGCAGTACATCCACCGCCGCTCGCGGCGGGCGGAGCAGCCCTTCGTCGCCATCAATTGCGCCGCGATCCCCGACAACATGCTCGAGGCCTCCCTGTTCGGCTACGAGAAGGGCGCCTTTACCGGTGCCTACAAGGCCTGCCCGGGCAAGTTCGAGCAGGCCCAGGGCGGCACCTTGCTGCTGGACGAGATCTCGGAGATGGACGCCAGCCTGCAGGCCAAGCTGCTGCGTGTGTTGCAGGAGCGGGAGGTGGAGCGCCTGGGCGGCAACAAGCTGATCGATCTCGACGTGCGCGTGCTCGCCACCTCCAACCGCAACCTGCGCGAGGAGGTGAAGGCGGGACGCTTCCGTGAAGACCTGTTCTACCGCCTCAACGTCTTTCCCCTGCGTATCCCCGCCCTGCGTGAGCGACCGGCGGACATCGTGCCCCTGGCGGAGCACCTCATCGTCCGTCACTACCGTGCCCTGTCTGGCATGATTTCTGCTGATTTCTCTGCGGATCGAGGCGCGCCGGCGCTGGATGCCGCGGCTCGCACCCGGCTGCAGGCCCACACCTGGCCGGGCAATGTGCGCGAGCTGGACAACGTGATCCAGCGCGCCCTGATCCTCTACGACGGCGAGTGCATCGGCGCCGAGGCCATTCACTACGAGGCCACGGAAGCAGTGCCCGCCGCCGCCCCGGCGGCGCCCACCAGCCTCGGCGACGAGGTGAAGCACCACGAATACCGCCGCATCCTCGCCGCCCTCGAGGCCGACCACGGCAACCGAAA
>JANTGX010000239.1 GCA_024762755.1 Gammaproteobacteria bacterium | reverse complement strand
ACAGCAGTGAATCCACTTGAAGAACGACTCGGCCTGCCATCTCGCCCTGTAATATCAGCAATGGTTTTTCTGCAAGTCTGAATTTGTTCGTCAAAAACACATAGCGCTTTCCTGTTTCTGCATCTCGGTGGGCGAAGTGGCGTCATTGAATCGGCCACCTCTCTGTCGTCTGGGTTCAATCCTCGTGTTGGGTTTCGACGTGCTGGCGGCCGGCGGTGTGCGACTTGGCATGGAGCCGCGCCTGCAGGAAGCCGCGGCGCTGGCTGAGTCGCCGGGTATAGGCCCGCAGGGCCGGGTAGCCGTCAAGCAGCTCAGGAAGCCACATCAGGGTGTGACCGGTGAGAATGTCTGCGGCGGTGAAGTGCTCGTCGACCAGGTAATCGCGCCCGTTGACGACGGGTTCGAGCACACCCAGGGCATCGCGGTAGCGCGTTCGAGCGAAGGGCACGATGGCCTTCACCGCCTTATCCTCGGGCAGGATGTGTTCATGCAGGACGATCTCCCAGGCCGAGAACTCTAGCGTGCCGACGGCGAAAAACATCCACTGTTCGTACTCGGCGCGGGCGGGGGCGTCCGGCAAGGGCGCGAGCTGCGCCTCGGGGTGAATGTCGGCCAGCCAGTGCAGGATGGCGCCGCTTTCGAACATTATCTTGTCTCCGGCGCGTAACGCGGGCACCTGGCCCAACGGATGGATGGCTCGATAGGCGGGCGATTGGGCCGCCGCGGAAAAGATGTCGACCGGTTCGAGCCGGTAGTCCAGGTCGATTTCCTCCAGCAGCCAGCGTACGCGAAAGGCGCGTGTCTTCGGCATGTCGTAGAGCGTCAGATCCATAGTCGTCCCTCACCGGCCTTGTTACTTGTTATTTGAAAGTAACTAAAGCCTAGTCGAGTCACTTTCGAATTGCAAGCCAAGAGACTATACTGATGCGCAGTAGCCAGTGAGCCACCAGACGCCAACCGTCGACCACCCAGCAAAGCCCGCCCCAAAGTCCAGCAAAGTATGCAACATGACAGAGTGCAAACGTTCCCCCTGCCCCGTCGCTTGCGTCCTGGATATCCTCGGTGACAAGTGGACACTGCTGGTGGTACGCGACCTGCTCTTCGGCAAACACACCTTCAAGGCCTTTCAGGAATCGCCCGAGAAGATCCCGAGCAATATCCTCGCCGACCGACTCAAACGGCTGGAACGGGAGGGGGTAGTGGTGCGCAAGGTCTACCAGGAACGGCCCCGGCGTCATGCCTACTACCTGACCGACAAGGGCAAGGAACTCAGCACGGTGATGCGCAGCATGGTGAAGTGGGCCAACAAATACATCCCCGAGACCTATGACCTAAAAACCATTCGCGGCATGCTCAAGGAATGAGTGCACGAGCAAGCCGCACCGCCGCGCAATGCGGCTGGGTGGTCAATATTGAGGGACAAGCATTTATCGGGCTAAGCCCTTATCGGCCGTATTCTACTGTTGTTGGCCAGTCACGCCCGATCTGCCCCGAGTTTACAGCCCGATTAGTCCTTGATTAGTTCTCGGTAGCAACCCATTCCCGAGACACCTTCTGAATCTCGGGCTGCACGCAGCACCGCCATGACTCTGTGTCAATGCGTGCCTTGAAGCCGAACAAACTCAACCGGCCGTTCAGCGCCGCAACAACCGCATGCCCCCGGCGAACACCGGCAGCACACCGAACACGCTGACCACCGTCGCCCCCACCGGCAGGTCGAGGACGAAGGCGAGCCACAGGCCGGTGGCGCTGGCGGCCAGGGCGAGGGCCCAGCCGAGCAGCAGGCGATGGACGAAGCCGCCGGCGAGCAGCGAGGCGCTGAAGGCGGGGATGATGAGGCAGGCGAACACCAGCAGCACGCCGGCGAGGTTGACGGCGAAGGTGATCACCACGGCGAAGCTGGCGAAGAAGAGGAATTCCCAGAAGAAGCCGGGCGCGCGCGCCTCGCTGCCGAAGGAGAGGGCGTAGAAGCGCCGGCGGTAGAAAATGTGCAGCAGGCTCAGCAGGCCATAGGCCACGGCCACGCTGGCGATCTCGCCCCAGCTCACCCAGAGGATGTTGCCGTTGAACAGGGCCTTGAGCTGTTCCATGCCCTGGCTGGAGCGGCTGAGGATGACGATGGACAGCGCCGTGGCCACCACATAGGTGCAACCGATGATGACCTCGCGCGCGGTCTTGCCCGGTATGCGGCGCAGGCCGGCGAAGGCGGCGGCGGCCAGCAGGGTGGCGCCGAAGGCATAGGCGCGGGCGCTGGGGCCGTGCGGGTCCTCGCCGAGGAGGAAGGCGAGGCTCACGCCCAGCGCCGCGACCTGGGCCAGGGCCAGGTCGACGAAGATCACCCCACGCGCCAGCACGTGCAGGCCGAGGTAGGTATGGGTGAAGATCATCAGGGCGCTGAGGACGAAGGCCGGCAGCAGGATCTGAGCGGCCTCCATCAGCGGGACGCCGCCTGTTGCCCGATCTCTCGCTCCGCCTTCTCCAGCTCGGCCACGATGCGCTCGAACAGATCGAAATAGGTCTCGATGCCCGGCAGGGCCCCCACCGATTGCGGCAGGATCAACACCCGGATACCGGTCTGTGCCTGCAGGTACTGCGCCGATCGCCGCTCGTAGTAGGGCTCCATGATGAGCAGGCCGATGTGCTCGCGGCGGATGCGTTGCACCAGCCGCGCCAGGTAGGCCGGGCTGGGCGCGATGCCCGGCTTGGGCTCCACCTGGGCGGCGATGCGAAAGCCGAAGGCATCTGCGAGATAACGGAAGGAGGTGTGGTAGCTGATCACCGGCTGGTCGCGCAGCACGGTCAGGGCCGTCCGCCAGCGCGGCAGCGCCTCGGCCATCTGCGCCTCGAAGGCGGCGAGGCGTTGCGCAAAGCCGGCGGCCTGGGCCGGATCGAGCTGCGTCAGCCGCTCGGCGATGGCGCGCGCCATGCGCAACCCGCGCCGGGGGTCCAGCCAGTAGTGGGGGTTGCCCTGGGCATGCACGTCGCCCATGGCGCGCGTCACCGGTCCCCGCGGCACGTCCAGCAGACCGACGGTAGTGGAAAGATCCAGATACCCTGGCGCCCCGGGCTGCACCGCGCCGTTGCGCGCCGACTCCAGCAGGGCCGGCAACCAGCCCACCTCCAGGCCGGCACCGACGGCCAGCAGCAGGTCGGCGCGATAGACCTTGCGGATCATGCTCGGCCGCGCGCTGACGAAGTGAGGATCGCGGGTGCCGGGCACCAGATATTGCACGCGGATGTCGTCACCGCCCACGGCCTGGGCCAGGGCGGCCAGATCCTGGGTGGTGGCCACCACGCGCAGGGCGGCGTGGGCCGGCAGTGCGCAGACGAGGCAGAGGCCGGCGCACAACAGCCTGTTCAGTATGTTCATGTCTTGCTCCTCAGAATTGGTGCGCCATGTGGCTGCCGATGTTGAACTCCACCTGCAGCCACAGGCTGTCGGCATGGCCGGCGGCGAGATGACCGGCCTGGTCGCGGTTGTATTGCAGGCGCAGCTTGCTGAACTCGGTGGGATACCAGGTGAGATTGGTGGACAGGCGCCTGCGGGTGTCGCGCAGGGGGTCGCCTTGATCGGCGCCGTCGGCGCTGGCGTATTCCCAGCGCAGGCCGGCCACCCAGCCCCGCCGGTAACCCCACAGCCACTGGCTGAACAGCCCCCAGTCTCGCAGCCGCTGGCTGCCGGCCGTGCCCGGATCGCCCGCCTGGTAGCGCCGCTCGAGCACCTCCGCATGCCAGCTGACGAAGGGGAAGCCGTGCTGCAGATAGTCCGGTTGCCACTTCATGTAGAGATCGGCGCCGAGGATGGCGGTGTCCGTGCGCGTGCCGCTGGCATTGGGCCCCCAGGCGCCGGAGAGGCCGGCGTTGACGGCCAGGTTGTCCGAGGGCTCGAGGCCGTTGAGCCAGCGCGCGGTGTACAGCAGGTCGCCCAGATCGCGCCCCTGGCGGTCGATGAGGGTGTGGCCGGCGACCGTCTCGCCGGGCAC
>JANTGX010000238.1 GCA_024762755.1 Gammaproteobacteria bacterium | reverse complement strand
CGCTGGAAACGGGGATCAGGAGCTCACTGGCGGCGAACAGGGCGTTCATGCCCAGCAGGCCGGCCGAGGGGGGACAATCCATGATCACCGCATCGTAGGCGGTGGTCTCGGCCTGCAGCGCGGCGTGCAGACGCAGGCCGCGTTCCTTGCCACCGCTGAGGTGTTCCACGTTGCTCAGTCCGCGCCCGGCCGGCACCAGGTCCAGGCCGGGGCGCGCGGCGTGACGCCGCGCGGCCAGGGGCGCGCCGTCGAGCAGCACCTCGTCCATGCCGGGGGCGGCGGCATCCATGCCGAGGGCGGTGGTGAGATGCGCCTGCGGGTCGAGGTCCAGGGCCAGCACGCGCCGGCCGGCCAAGGCCAGGGCATGGCTCAGGTTGACCGCGGTGGTGGTCTTGCCCACTCCGCCCTTCTGATTCATCACCGCGATCACCCGACGCTCCACAGGCTGTGCTCCAAGGCCCGCATCATTCGGCCAGGGCGCCGGCCATCACTGCCAGCTCCCCGCTGTTGAGCAGGTGATCGATGTCGAGAATGATGACCATGGTCTCTTCCACCGTGGCCAGGCCCTTGACGAAGTCCACGTTGACCACGCTGCCGAAGTCGGGCGCCGGTTTGAGGGCGTCCTCCTGCACGTTGTAGACGTCGGACACGGCATCCACCACCACGCCCATGACGCGGCTCTTGTCGCCGTGCAGCACCTTGAGCACGATGACCACCGTCATGGGGCCGTACTCCATGGGCTCGAGGCCGAAGCGCCGGCGCAGGTCGACGATGGGCACGATGGTGCCGCGCAGGTTGATCACGCCGCGGATGTAGTCCGGTGTGTTGGGGATGGGCGTGGCCGCATTCCAGCCCTTGATCTCCTGCACCCGCAGGATGTCCACGCCGTACTCCTCGCCGGCGAGGAGAAAGGTGAGAAACTGGTTGCCGTCGGCCTCCATGTCGTTGTCCAGCCCGTTGGCGATCTGTTCTGCTACGTCCATCTGCTACTCCCGCAAAGTCTGTTTCTAGTGTGCCGTGGTCAAGCTGCCGCGCTACCCGCGCGCGTCTGGCCACCGCCCTGTGACAACTGGATGATGCCGCCGATGTCGACGATCAGGGCCACCGTGCCGTCGCCGAGGATGGTGGCACCCGAGAGGCCCTCCACCTTCTTGAAATTGGTCTCGAGGCTCTTGATCACCACCTGCTGCTGACCAAGCAGGTCGTCCACCAACAGGCCCGCCTGGCGGCCGTTGCCCTCCACCACCACCAACAGTCCGTCGGTCAGGTTGGTGCTGTCCGGGCGCAGGTCGAAGGCATCGTAGAGACGGATGATGGGCAGGTAGTCCTCGCGCAGCTTGTACAACTCGGCGGCGCCGGCGATGGCATTGACCCGGCCCTGTTCCATCTGCAGCGATTCGATGATGGAGACCAGGGGTACGATGAAGGTCTGCTCACCGACCCGCACCAGCTGGCCGTCGAGGATGGCCAGGGTGAGCGGCAGGCGAATGGTGAAGGTGGAGCCCTCGCCCGGACTCGACTGCACGTCGATGGCGCCGCCCAGGGCGGTGATGTTGCGTTTCACCACGTCCATGCCGACACCGCGGCCGGAGACGTCGCTGACCACCGCGGCGGTGGAGAAGCCGGGCTCGAAGAGGAAGGCATAGACCGCGGCGTCGCTCAGCCCGGCGCCCTCGCTGGCGCCGATCAGGCCACGCTCGACGGCCTTGGCCAGGATGCGCTCGCGGTCCAGCCCGGCGCCGTCGTCGCGGATCTCGATGAGGATGTTGCCACCCTGGTGATAGGCGTTGAGATGGACCGTGCCGGTCTCCGCCTTGCCCGCGGCGCGGCGTGCCTCCGGCGCCTCGATGCCGTGATCGATGGCATTGCGCACCAGGTGCACTAGGGGGTCGCCGATCTTTTCCATCACCGTCTTGTCCAGCTCGGTCTGCTCGCCGGACATCTTCAGTTCCACTTGCTTGCCCAACTTGCTCGACAGGTCGTGCGCCATGCGCGGGAAGCGATTGAAGGCGAAACTGATGGGCAACATGCGGATGCTCATGACGTTTTCCTGCAGCTCGCGCGTATTGCGCTCGAGCTCGGACAGGCCGTCCTTGAGGCGTTCCACCTTGTCCAGGGTGAGATCCTCGCCCAATTGGCTGAGCATGGACTGGGTGATCACCAGTTCGCCCACCATGTTGATGAGGGCGTCCACCTTGTCGATGCTGACGCGGATGGAGGAGCTCTCGGCACCGGCGCTGCGCGACTTGCGCCGCTCGCTGCTGCGGCGTTCGGCGGCCGGCGGGGCGGCCTGTACCACCGGCGCCTCGGCCACCGCGGTCGTCTCGGGCTCGGCCGCAGTCACCGGAGTCAGCGCGGCGGCCTCGTCGAGGGGGTGGATGGTCAATTCACATTCGTCGTCCACCCACTCGAAGATCTCGGCCACCGCCTCGCGGGGGATCTCGCCGCGCAGGGTGACCTGCCAGCTGATGCAGGCCTCTTCCGGCGCCATGTCCACCAGCGCCGGCATGGCGGAGAGGTCCGCCTCGGCGCGGAATTCACCCAGCTCGGCCAGCTCGCGGAACAGGCGGACCACGTCGTTGCCGGAACGCAGCATGTCGGGGAAGGGCTTGAAGGTGATGGCCCAGCCGCCACCGGCGGGCGCCGCGGCCTCGCCGCTGGTTCCGTGTTCGTGTTCGTCCGTGGCCCCGTCGTCGGACGGCGTGGCCGCGGCCGGCTCACTGGCCGGCGTGCTATTCAACATGCGTTCCAGGCCGGCCTGCACCGCAGCGACCTGTGCCTGGTCGATGTCGAAGCCCTCCTGGGCGCTGGCCAGCATGTCGCGCACGATATCCACCGACTGCAGGAACAGGTCGATGGCCTCCTGGGTCACCGCCCGCTGGCCGCTGCGGACCTGATCCAACAGAGTCTCCACCACGTGGGTGAACTGGGTGATGTCCTGAAAACCGAAGGTGGCGCTGCCCCCCTTGATGGAATGGGCGGCGCGGAAGATGTTGTCCACCTCGTCGGCCTCGGCCTCGCCGGGTTGCATCTCCAGCAGTACCGACTCCATGATGTCGAGCCCTTCCAGGCTCTCCTCGATGAAGGTGGTCTTGAATTGTTCCATGTCGATGGACATGCCCTACCCCATGACGCGCTTGATGGTGGCCAGGAGCTGCTCGGGATTGAAGGGCTTGACGATCCAGCCCGTGGCACCGGCCGCCTTGCCCTCCTGCTTCTTGTTCATACCGCCCTCGGTGGTGAGCATGAGGATGGGCACGAACTTGAAGGAAGGCAGGGCGCGCAGCTCCCGGGCCAGGGTGATGCCGTCCATGCGCGGCATGTTGACGTCCGACAGGACCAAGTCGAATTTCTGACGCTTGGCCAGATCCAGTGCCGCCTGGCCATCCGCCGCCTCGGTCACCGTATGCCCCGCCCCCTTGAGGGTGAAGGCCACCATCTGCCGCATCGAGGCGGAATCGTCCACTGCCAAAATCGTTGCCACCGTATCGTCTCCTGCTGTTGAGGTCCGTCCCCGGGCCGCCTCAGGCGGCCGCGGGCAGATCCAGTACGTCGTTCAATCCGAGTAGTTGCGCCGCCCGCTGCAGGGCCGTCGAGGGTGCCTCCCAGCGCACCGTCAGCCCCTGGCTGCGGGCGTCCTGAAAGAAGGCGGTCAACACCTGCAGGGCGGCGGTATCCGCCCGGCTCACCCCATCGGCCTGCAGCACCACGGGCGCCTCGCCCTGCAGGGCCTGCAACAGGGTGTCGCGCAGGGCGGCGGCGATGGCGATGTCCAGCACCTCGTCACAGACGATGGTCTGCGTCTCAGCCGTGCCGTTGTCGTCGCTCATGCCTCTGCCTCCTGGTTGCTTGCGCATTCGTGGTTGGGTGTGTCGTCTCGCTTCCCCTGCTCTATCGGCAGGCAGGGAATCGCCTTTAGCAGGCCGCTGAAAAATGTAGTGCTTCGGCAGGTTGGCTCGATACGGGGCGTGACAGAAAAAGAA
>JANTGX010000237.1 GCA_024762755.1 Gammaproteobacteria bacterium | reverse complement strand
TCGAGCATCTGGCGGAACTGGGGCTGACCAAGGAGGAAGGTCTGCAGCAGGGCGGTCTCGCCGCTCTGCAGATTGGAGAGCATGCGCAGCTCCTCGAGGGAGCGTGGCGGCAGGTTCTGCGCCTCGTCCACCACCAGCAGGGCGCGCTTGCGCTCGCGTGAGCGGGCGAGGAGAAAGGCTTCGAGAGTCTTCAGCAGGCCGGCCTTGTCCAGGCCCTCGTAGCGCAGGCCAAAGGAGGCGGCGACCATGCGCAGCATCTCGTCCGCCTCGAGCTGCGTCGTGGTGAGGTGAGCCACCACCAGATGACGCTCATCCATCTCGCCGAGCAGGATCTGCGCCAGGGTGGTCTTACCGGTGCCGGGATCGCCGGTGATGACGACGAAGCCCTCGCCTTGGCTGAGGCCATAGCGCAGATAGGCCAGGGCACGCTTGTGACCACGGCTGGCGAAGAAGAAACCCGGGTCCGGGCTCAATCGGAAGGGCTTGGCACGCAGCTTGTAGAACGACTCGTACATGCGGAAATCCTTTCAGCAGTTGTGTTGGCAGACATCACGGATAGCGGCCGGGCTCGGCCCTGCTGCAGCCGGAACGAACTGCAACCGCCTTGCGCGAACGCCAAAGTCTATCACTTCTGCTGGGTTATTGTAGGTGAAATCCTTGGCACTTCATCAATATAGCGGGGAAATATGACCCGTCCATGAAGTGCCGTTTGACCCCCCGACGGGCTCACCCTAGACTTGCCCCGCCCCCCTTTTCGGGACTCGAGAATTTAAAAGGAATATCAACCATGACAGAGAAGAAGGCCGTACTGGTCACCGGTGGCGCCGGTTATATCGGCAGCCATGTGGCCAGGCAATTGGGCGAGGCGGGAGAACGGGTGGTGGTGCTGGACAACCTCAGCACCGGTTTCGAGGATGCCGTACTCAGCGGCGAGCTGGTGGTCGGCGATACCGGCGACCAGGCCTTGGTCAGCCAGGTGCTGCGCGACCACGACATCGGTGCCGTGATGCACTTTGCCGCCCACACCATCGTTCCCGAATCGGTCTCGAATCCCCTCAAGTACTACGCCAACAACACCTGCAGTTCTCGCAATCTGCTGGCCTGTTGTGCCGAGGCGGGCATCCCCCATGTGATCTTCTCCTCCACCGCGGCGGTCTACGGCATCCCCAAGGCGGCAGTGGCGCGCGAAGATACCCCCCTGGCACCCATCAACCCCTACGGCACCTCCAAGCTGATGACCGAATGGATGCTGCGCGACCTCTCCGCCGCCAGCGACCTGCGGCATGTCGCCCTGCGTTATTTCAACGTCGCCGGCTCAGACCCCGCGGGGCGCATCGGCCAATCGACGGAAAAGGCCACCCTGCTGATCAAGGTGGCCTGCGAGGCGGCGGTGGGCAAGCGCGACAAGGTCTCCATCTTCGGCACCGACTACCCCACCCCGGACGGCACCGGTATCCGTGACTACATCCACGTGGAGGACCTGGCCAGCGCCCACCTGAGCGCCCTCGACTACCTGCGTCGCGGCGGTGAATCCACCACCCTCAACTGCGGCTACGGCCATGGCTACAGCGTGCGCGAGGTGCTCGACGCGGTACAGCGGGTCAACGGCGCGCCGCTGACCATCGTCGAGGAGCCGCGCCGCGCCGGCGACCCGCCGCAACTGGTGGCCGGTGTCGAGCGCATCCACGAGGTGCTCGACTGGCAGCCGCAGTTCGACGACCTCGACTTCATCGTCAAGACCTCCCTCGACTGGGAGCGCAAGCTGCTCGAACGCGGCCGCTGAGGACGCCGCCTACTGCTCCAGGGTCTCCAACAGCGCCTTGAGATGGCGCACGGGGATGGCATAGGCGATGCCGCTGGGCTTCTCCAGCACCGTCTCCTTGCTCTCCTTGACGAAGACCATGTTGAGGATCCCCACCACCTCGCCCGTGCGGGGCAGATACAGGGGACTGCCGCTGTTGCCGGGATAGGCCGTGGCGTCCAGCTGGAAGATCTCGAAGGGATCGCGCATGCGCTTGATCAGCGCCGCCGTCAGTTGCCGGTCCTGTGCCGCCGGCAGGACGATGGGCGAGATGGCCGAGACGATGCCGCGGTGGGTCACCGGATAGAGCCCCAGCACCGCACCGATGGGGAAACCGGTGAAGGCGATGGAGTCGCCCTCGCGCACCCGGGAGGCCTCCCCCAGCTGCAGGGCCGGCAGCGGCTTGCCCTCCACGCGCAGGATGGCCAGGTCGTGCACCGGGTCCACCGCCACCTGCCGCGCCGCACGCCGTTCCGCGCGCCTGCCACGGCCGGCGAAGATGGCCAGCGTCTCCTTTTTCTCCACCGCCAGCAGCGCCGGCAGGACATGGGCGTTGGTCACCACCAGGGTGCCGTCGCCGACCACGAAGCCGGTGCCGAGCAGGCGCACCGGTGGCCGCCGCGTCGTTTGAAAGGTGCCCACCCCCACCACCGCCGGCCGCACCAGGGCCACCGTCTCGGGTAGACCCGCCAGCGCAGGGGCGACATTCAGCAGCAACACGATGCACAGGATCCAAATCGACGTCGGCATGGCCTCAAGCCTCCCTTTCGTTCTCGACCCGGGCGACTGCCCGGATCTCCTCGACGATCGCGAGATTACACCAAGGACCCCGGCACGTCGCCGTCTTCTCTGCGCGGCGGCCGCGTGTCACCATGGAGCCAAGCCCTTTGCCGAGCAGCCGCCATGGACACCCCCGACTTCATCCTTGACGAGGACATCGTCTACCTCAACCACGCCGCCGTCTCGCCCTGGCCACGACGCACGGCCGCCGGAGTGCAGGCCTTCGCCGACGAGAACGCCCGCCTCGGTTCCCGCCACTATCCACGCTGGCTGACGGTGGAAGAGTCCCTGCGAGAACGCCTGCGCGGCCTCATCAACGCCCCCGCCGCAGACGACATCGCCCTGCTCAAGAACACCTCCGAGGCCCTCTCCGTGGTGGCCTTCGGCCTCGACTGGCAGGCCGGCGACAACGTGGTCAGCAGCAACGAGGAATTTCCCTCCAATCGCATCGTCTGGCAGGCCCTGGGTGAGCGCGGGGTGACCCTGAAAGAGGCCGACCTGCAGGCGGGACCGACCCCGGAGGACGCCCTGCTGGCCCAGGTCGACGAGCACACCCGGCTCATCGCCATCAGCTCCGTGCAATATGCCAGCGGTCTGCAACTGGACCTGCGGCGCATCGGGGAATTCTGCCGCGAACACGCCATCCTGTTCTGCATCGATGCCATCCAGAGCCTGGGCGCCGTGCGCTTCGATGCCCAGGCGGTACATGCCGATTTCGTCATGGCCGACGGCCACAAATGGATGCTGGGCCCCGAGGGACTGGCGTTGTTCTACTGCCGCGCCGAACTGCGCGACCGACTCAGGCTGCACCAGTACGGCTGGCACATGACCGACGCCTACACCGACTTCGATCGCCGCGACTGGCAGCCAGCGGACAGTGCCCGGCGATTCGAGTGCGGCAGCCCCAACATGCTCGGCATCCACGCCCTGGAGGCCAGTCTCGCCCTGTTGCAGGAACGCGGCATGGCATGGGTGGAGTCACGCGTCCTGGCCCATGCCCGGTGTCTGATGGCGGCCATCACCAAGGCCCCCGAACTGCAGCTGATCACCGACCCCAGCCCCGGCCGCCACGCCGGCATCGTCACCTTTCGCCATCGCACCCGGGACAACGCCGCGGTGTTCGCCGAGCTGACACGACACGGCGTCATGTGTGCCCAGCGCGGCGGCGGCATCCGCTTCTCGCCCCATTACTACACACCGCAGGCGCAGGGCCTGCGGGCCGTGGCGCTGGCCGCCGGCGGGCGTGACTGAGGCCTCAGGCCGGCATTCGGGCATTGGCGAAACGGCGAAAGAAGTTTTCCGTGGTGACCTCGGCGATGGCCTCCCAGGGCACATCGCGCAGGGCGGCCACACACTCGGCCACCTGGCGCACGTAGGCCGGGTAGTTGGGTTTGCCGCGATAGGGCACGGGTGCCAGGTAG
>JANTGX010000236.1 GCA_024762755.1 Gammaproteobacteria bacterium | reverse complement strand
CTGGCGATCGTAGGCGCGCACCTGGATGTCCACCGCATAGCTGTTGCGCGTCTCCTCCAGCCAGGCCACGTCGAGCAGGCGCTCGTTCTCCGCCTGCTGCAGACGCGGCACGTGGGGGCAATCGAGGCGGTGGATGGTGACACCCCGGCCGCGGGTGACATAGCCGATGATGGGGTCGCAGGGAACCGGCTTGCAGCAGCCCGCCATGTGGGTCATGAGATCGCCCACGCCCATGATGTGAACATCACCACCGGGCGATGCCCGTGGCCGCCGCGGCGGGGTCGGTGGCAGCTCGTCGGTGGCCGGCAGCACCTGCTCGTTGAGTGCGCCGGCAATCTGCGCGCTGGTGACGTCGCCGCAACCGATGGCGGCGAGAAAGTCGTCCAGTCTGTCGTGACGGAAACGCTGCGCCAGCTGTTCCAGATTGACATCGCTCAGGGACAGCCGGTGCAGTTCGCGATCCAACACCGTACGGCCTTCGGCCACGTTGCGCGCGAAGTCCTGCTGGCGGAACCAACTGCGCACCTTGGCGCGTGCGCGCGAACTCTTCAGATAGCCGAGATGGGGATTGAGCCAGTCACGGCTGGGCGTGCCTTCGCGGCTGGTGAGGATCTCCACCTGCTCGCCGTTCTGCAGGCTGTAACCGATGGGCACGATGCGCCCGTTGACCATCGCGCCGCGGAAGCGGTGACCGATGTCGGTATGGATGTGATAGGCGAAGTCCAGGGGAGTGGCGCCGCTCGGCAGATCCACCACCTTGCCGTCGGGGGTGAGCACGTAGACCCGGTCCTGAAAGACCTCGGACTTGAAACGGTCGATGAAGTCGCCGGCATTCTGCTCTTCGTCCTTCCACTCGAGGATCTGGCGCAACCAGGCGATCTTCTCGCCGTACTGGTTGTCCCGCTGGCCACCCTCTTTGTAGCCCCAATGGGCGGCCACCCCGTATTCCGAATGACGGTGCATCTCATGGGTACGTATCTGGATCTCCAGGGTCTTGCCCTCGGGACCGACCACCGCGGTATGCAGAGACTGGTACATGTTTTCCTTGGGTGAGGCGATATAGTCGTCGAATTCGCTGGGAATGGGTTGCCAGCGACTGTGCACCAGGCCCAACACGGCATAGCAGTCGGCCACCGTTTCCACCAGGACGCGCGCCGCGCGTACGTCGAACAGCTGGTTGAAGTCGACCGATTTTCCCGACATCTTTCGCCAGATACTGTAGATGTGCTTGGGCCGCCCCGCCACCTCACCCTGGATACCGGCACGGGCCAGTTCATCGCGCAGCTCCGTCAGCATGAGCTTGATGTAGCGCTCGCGGTCGACGCGCCGCTCGGCGAGCAGGTCGGCCACGCGCTGGTAGGCCTCGGGCTGCAGGAAGCGAAAGCTGAGATCCTCCAGCTCCCACTTCAATTGCCAGATGCCGAGGCGGTTGGCCAGGGGGGCGAAGATATCCTGCGTCTCTTGCGCCACGCAGCGGCGCTCGGCCTCGTCGCGGTATTTCAGCTCGCGCATCACCTGTACCCGCTCGGCCAGTTTGATGAACATCACACGCACGTCTTCCGCCATGCCCAGCAGCAGTTTGCGCAGGCCCTCGAGATAGCTGGCGTCGCCGACCTCGGCCTGCTGGTGAATACCGTCGACGATGTCCATGCGCCGCACCCCGGCCACCAGTTCGGTCACACCCGGGGGAAAGGCCGCGGCGATATCGTCCAGCGCCAGGGCCGACGCGTCGAGACTGCAGACGAAACCCGAGAGCAGGGTATCGCCGTCCATATCGAGCTCACCGAGGATCTCGACGACGGCGCGGGCATGCGCCATGACCGGCTCCGCCACGGCCTGCTGGCGGGCCAGCGAGAGGGCATGGGCAAGGGCATCGGCGTCCACCTGGGGGCAACGCCCGGTCAGCTGTGCGAGCCAGGCCTGATCATCGGTGGCCTGTGGCTGTTGGCTGGATCTACTGACCATCTCGACCTCTCATAGGGGGAATGACCACCGGGAGCGGTGGCGACGACGGCGTCTTAGACCGGCGGACACGACTGAAGGTTCTGCAGGGCGACCAGGGTCTTGGCGTCGACGATCTCACCCGCACACAGCATGGCCTGCACCCGCGCCGGGGCGAGCCAGTGGATCTCGATGTATTCGCCGGTCTCATGCGCTGTGGCCACCCGTTGCAGGCCACGGGCGAGAAAGAGATGGATGCGCTCGTCACAGACGCCCGGCGAGGGCAGTAACTGGCCCAGTGGGCGCCAGTCCGCCGCCGTCACCCCGGCCTCCTCGGCCAGTTCACGGCGGGCACAGGCCAGTGGTGACTCGTCATGCTCCAGGCGGCCGGCGGGGATCTCCCACAACCAGCCGTCGGCGGCATATCGATACTGGCGAATCAGGCAGATTCGCGCCTCGTCATCCACGGCCACGGCGGCGGCGCCACCGGGATGGCGCACGATCTCCAGCTCTTCCTGCCGGCCATCGGGATAGATCACCGTCTCCGCGTTGAGGGTCAGGGCCCGGCCGTGATGCAGACAGCGCCGCTTGGCGGTGGTCATGCTTGGCGCCGGCCTACCATGCCGCCGGCAGCCGCTCGTTGATGGTGATGATCTTGTTGCGCGTGGTGATGTAACCACCGCGGGTGAGATCGCGCAGGATACGGCTGACCATTTCCCGCGAGGCGCCCACCATGCTGGCGATGTCGCGCTGCGTCAGGCGTTGCGTCACCACCAGGACGCCATCGCGTTCCTCGGCCAGGTCCAACAGGGTCCGTGCCACCCGGCCGTAGACGTCCATCAGGGCCAGGCTGCGAACGTTTTCGGTGAGTTCGCGCAGGCGTCTCGCCAGGCCACGGGTGACCTGCAGAGCCATCTTTGGGTTCTTCTCCATGCAGTCGTCGAAGGCCGGCTTGCCGATCACCGCCAGCCGCGTCTCCTCCACGGTCATCACCGAGGCCGAGCGCGGGGCCTCGTCAAGCAGGGCCAGCTCGCCGAAGTATTCACCGGCGCCCTGCAGATTCAAGGTCACCTCGCGGCCATCCTCATCATTGAGAAAGACCTTCACCTTTCCATCGAGGATGATGTAGAGCGAGTCGGAGTGATCACCTTCGCAGATCACCAACGTGTTCTTGCGGAATTGACGCGTCACCGCCAGGTCCGATATGGCTTGCAGGTCGGACGCCGGCAAACCGGCGAACAACGGCACTGCATTGAGGTTCATAAGCGTATTTCCCATCTCGACAATCCTTTGTGCATACCTAGAAATTCGTCTTCACCAAACCCCCGACCAAACGCGGGAATAAGTCACCGAGTAAAACGTGAATATTGCCTATCGAAACCGCGGGATGGGGGACTATGCTTTTTCTCGCCTACGGAAGGCAGAGGGAGAGACAAGGAAGTCACCCCCAATTCCCAATGACGTGTTCCCTTCGGGATGCGCGAAATCGTTGCATAGTTGACCATGAACAGCAATACATCCCAGATGATCCTCGAAGATCGCGCGGTGCCGCTGTCGAGCGAGCACCTCGCCACCTGCTGGCGCGAATTCGTTGCCGGCATGCACTTCTTGCTGCGCTACGGGCGCCACAATGACGCCGACAAACGGGCCATCGCCTGTGACAACCTGCGCCTGCTGCAGCACTCCCTGCGCAAGGATGCCGCCTACCGCGGTCTGATCGAGACCGCCTGCCAAGAAAGCGGCACACAATCCCTGCCCACCGCCCGCACCCTGCGACACGATGACACCCTGCAGGCCGACCTCATCAGCCTGCCCGCCGGCTGCCATCTCGGCATTGCCGACCGGCCAGACCACTTCACCCTCTTCCTGATCCTCAACGGTGAGGCCATGCAACCCTTCCCCGCGCTGCGCAGCGAACGTCAGAGCTGGTGGCGGCGAGGCAACTCCGCCAGACAGACCCTGCGCAGCGGCGAGGCGTTCATCGCCCCGCGATCTCTGGCGGCGCGCCTGGTGGCCGCCAGCCGGGGCTGTGTCGTTCTGCGCACTGATCTCAGCGTCTCCCCGACCACCTTCGGGGAGCCT
>JANTGX010000235.1 GCA_024762755.1 Gammaproteobacteria bacterium | reverse complement strand
TCAGAGACATAACCCAACATGGCGAACGCCCAGCAGCCCCCCGCCTTCGTGCGCTGGTTCCGCGATTCCGCGCCCTACATCAACGCCTTTCGCGGGCGCACCTTTGTCGTCATGTTCGGCGGCGAGGCCGTGCAGGATCCCCAGTTCCCCAACCTGGTGCATGACCTCGCCCTGCTCAACAGCCTGGGCATCCGCCTGGTACTGGTGCACGGCGCACGGCCGCAGATCGATGCCCGCCTGCAGGCCCTGGGTGCGACGTCCCGCTATCACCGCGGCCTGCGCGTCACCGACGACCAGGCACTGGCCTGCGTCAAAGAGGCCGCCGGCAGTCTGCGGGTGGAGATCGAGGCCCTGCTCTCCATGGGCCTGGCCAACTCGCCCATGGCCGGCGCCTGCATCCGCGTGGCCTCGGGCAATGCCGTGGTGGCCCGCCCACTGGGAGTGATAGACGGCGTCGACTACCAGCACACCGGCGAGGTCCGGCGCATCGATGCCGAGGCCCTCGATGCCCAGCTGGCGCAGGGCTCGGTGGTCCTGCTCTCCCCCCTGGGTTACTCCCCCACCGGCGAGGTATTCAATCTCAGCGCCGAGGATGTCGCCGCCTCGGCCGCCACCAGCCTGCGGGCCGACAAGGTGATCTATCTGGTCGAGGGTGCCGGTCTGCGCGACAGCCGGCGTCGCCTGATCCGCGAACTCTCGCTGGCTGAGGCAGAGAGGGTGCTGGCCGCGCGGCGGCGTCTGCCCGACGAGATCCGTCGCCTGCTGGGCCAGGCCGTGCGCCTCTGCCGCCACGATGTGCGCCGGGTGCACCTGCTGCCTCGGCAGACCGATGGCGCCCTGCTGCAGGAGTTGTTCACCCGCGACGGCATCGGCACCCTGATCAGCGCCGACCGCTACGAGGGCATCCGCCCGGCCCGCATCGACGACGTCGCCGGCATCCTCGAGCTCATCGAGCCCCTGGAGGAGGCCGGCGTGCTGGTGCGCCGCTCACGCGAGCGGCTGGAAATGGAGATAGACCGTTTCCTGGTGGTGGAGCGCGACGGCATGATCATCGCCTGTGCCGCCCTCTACCCCCTGAGCGACGATGCCGCCGAGCTGGCCTGCCTGGCGGTCCACCCCGACTACCGCAACCAGGGGCGCGGCGACAGCCTGCTGGCCGCCCTCGAGGCGCGTGCCCGCGCGGCAGGCATCCGCCGCCTGTTCGTGCTCTCCACACGCACCGCACACTGGTTCCGCGAGCGTGGCTTCGTGCCCACCGAGCCCGCCGCCCTGCCCATCGAGCGTCAGGCCCTGTACAACTACCAGCGCAATTCCAAGGTCTTCGTGAAGGAACTGGACTGAGCGGCCGACACTGATCGGGGTGACGGGACGGCGGAGAGACGGGACGACATGAGACGACAAACGACGAGCACCGCACGGTGGCAAGACGCCGGGAACCCGCTGGCGCGGAGAGGGCGGATGCAGAGAGGGCGAAAGAGGCACAAAAAAAAGCGGCCGAAGCCGCCTTGCAATATTTTATTATGATTATCTCTATTCCGGCAGCTAACCTCCCACCAGACGGCCAAGAATCTACTGGATGCCCCGCGGCGAGTCAAGCCAGCCGTGGCCCAGCGGCCACCGGCGGCAGCTGATGCTCGACCACCTGCGCACCCGCCTGGCCCACGCCGACGCCCTGCCCGTACTCGCCCTGCTCGGCCTGTGCAGTGGCCTGCTGAGCGGCGGCGTCATCGTCCTCTTTCGCATCCTCATCGACCTGCTGCAAGCGGGCTTCCTGCCCGGCGGCGACGTGGAGAACTACGAAGGCCTCTCCACCCTTTGGCGCTTCGGCCTGCCGGCCCTCGGCGGGCTCCTCATCGGCCTGGCCTTCCAGTTTGCCGGCGGCGTGCAGGTGGGCGTGGTGCACGTCCTCGAGCGCCTGGCCTATTTCCAGGGGCACATGCCCCTGCGCAACACCCTGTTCCAGTTCTTCGGTGCCGCCTTGAGCATCGTCAGTGGCCACTCGGTGGGCCGCGAAGGCCCCAGCGTGCACCTCGGTGCATCCAGCGGCAGCCTGCTCGGCCAGGGCCTGCAGTTGCCCAACAACAGCGTGCAGACACTGCTCGCCTGTGGCGTCGCCGCCGCCATTGCCGCCTCCTTCAATACGCCCATGGCCGGCGTGATCTTCGCCATGGAGGTGATCCTGCTGGAGTACACCATCGCCGGCTTCACCCCGGTGATCCTCGCCGCGGTGAGCGCCACTGCCGTGACCCGCGCCGTATTCGGCGCCGAGCCGGCCTTCATCGTCCCACCGCTCGACATGGCCTCGCTCCTGGAATTGCCCTACATGCTGGTGATGGGCCTGGTCATCGGCAGCCTGGCGGCGGTCTTCATCGGCCTGCTCGAGCGCGTCACCCATTTCGGCGCACGCTATCCCATCTGGCAGCGCATGACCCTGGCCGGCGTGCTCACCGGCCTGTGCGGGGTCTTCGTCCCCGCCATCATGGGCATCGGCTACGACACGGTGAACCAGGCCATGCTGGGTGAATTGGGTCTGAGCTTCCTGCTCACGCTGGTGGTGGCAAAGGTACTGGCGACCACCGTCAGCCTCGGCCTGGGCCTGCCCGGCGGTCTCATCGGCCCCACCCTCTACATCGGCGCCTGCGCCGGCGGCGCCCTGGGGCTGCTCGCCGAGGCCGTCTTCCCCGGCCAGGTGGGCAGCCCCGGCTTCTACGCCATGCTCGGCATGGGGGCGATGATGAGCGCCACCCTGCAGGCGCCCCTGGCGGCACTGATGGCCCTGCTGGAGCTGACCTACAATCCGAAGATCATCCTGCCCGGCATGCTCGCCGTGGTCCTCTCGGATATCATGGCCAGCCACGTCTACGGCCGTGATTCGGTGTTCCTCACCCTGCTGCGCGCGCGCGGCCTGGACTACCGCAGCAACCCCGTGGCCCAGGCCCTGCGCCGGGTGGCGGTGGCCAGCGCCATGAGCACAGCGGTCGCCCAGGCGCCTCGGATGCTCGCCCGCGACGATGCGGAAGCCCTGCTACGCAGTGAGCCGCAACACCTGCTGGTGATGGAGGATGGCAAACCCGTCGCTCTGCTGTTGGCGGCGGATCTGGTACGCTGGCTGGCCACCCACGCGGAGGCCGAGGCGGTTGATCTGCTGGACATCCCCGCCGAACGCATGGACGTAAGACCCATCGATATCCGCGCCACCCTGCAGGCGGCATTGGATACCATGGACGAACACAACGTGGATGCCCTGTATGTGACGCGCGGTGCGTTTGGTGGCATCGTCGGCGCCATTACACGGCAGTCCATCGAGGCGCACTATCGTTAGAAACGAGACATCGGGCAACGCGTGACACACGCTGAATCCGCAGCCGCGCCGCACGACCACCCAATCCACACAACAAAAGGAAGAAAAATGCTCTGGGTCAAAGCCTTTCACGTCATCGCCATGGTGACCTGGTTCGCCGGCTTGTTCTATCTGCCGCGACTGTATGTCTACCACGCCATGACCGACGACGAACCCGGTAACGCGCGCTTCAAGATCATGGAACGCAAGCTGCTCTTCGGCATCATGACCCCCAGCGCCGTGATCACCATCGCCCTGGGCCTGTGGATGCTCGAGGCATATGCCTGGGCGGCCTACAAGGGGGAGATGTGGCTGCACATCAAGCTCACCCTGGTGCTGGTCCTCATCGGCTATCACGCCTGGTGCTGGCGCCTGCAGAAGGCCTTCGCCGAAGATCGCAACACGCACGGCCACGTCTTCTACCGCTGGTTCAACGAATTTCCGGTGCTGATCCTCATCGCGGTGGTATTGCTGGTCTATCTGCGTCCCTGAGGAAACCTGTTCAGACCAGGCTCATGGCCACCCAGGGGCGGGCAGCCGGAGCGCGTTCCGCACTGTCCACCGCGAACAACCAGCGCTCGGCGTCCAGCAGGTGCTTGCCCCAATGCTGATAGAAGCTGGCCTGCCAGTCGCCGGCGGCCCGCTGCGGCTGTCCCGGGTAGCGTTGCAGCAGATCCAGCCCCCGGTGCAGGTCGAAGTACAT
>JANTGX010000234.1 GCA_024762755.1 Gammaproteobacteria bacterium | reverse complement strand
CCGTCGCCGAAGAGAGCGGCCTGATCCTCGACATTGGCCGCTGGGTGCTGCACCAGGCCGCGGCGCAACTGCAACATTGGTGCACCGCCGGTCTGTGCCGCGAGGGCTGGTGCCTGGCGGTCAACATCAGCCCGCGCCAGTTTCGTGGTGAGGACTTCGTCGCCCAGGTCGGCGCCCTGTTGATGGAATACGGCATCGAGCCCGATCGTCTCTGTCTGGAGATCACCGAAGACCTGGCCATGCACGAGCCCCGCAACACCCTGACCAAGTGCCGCGCCCTGGCCGCCCTCGGTGTACGACTCGCCCTGGACGACTTCGGCACCGGCCGCTCGTCCCTGGCCCAGCTACGTCACCTGCCCATCGACCAGCTGAAGATCGACCAGAGCTTCGTGCGCGAAATCGGTGATATGGAACGAAGCCCCGCGATCGTCGAGACCATCATCGCCATGGCCGGCCACCTCGGTATCGACATCATTGCCGAGGGGGTGGAGACCACAGAGGAGTTGGATTTTCTCCAGCGGCGCGGCTGCCATACCTTCCAAGGCTACTACGTCAGTCCCCTGCTGCGGGCCGAACAGATGCCCGCCTTTCTGGCCAGGGGCCGGATTTCGCTGCCGATGGGCTGAAGGCCCTTCTTTCGCTAAAGGCTCTTCGTCGGCAAAAGCCCCTTAGGTTGGCGTTGTCGCGCAACCGGGGCCGGGCAAAGGCTACGGGCGGAATCAGCCGCTCAATTCGCTGCGCCGCGCCGCGCCGCCCTTCTCGGCCTCGGCCGGTGCAGCCTTTTTCACCGGGATGGTGTCGATGCACAATTCCCCATCCTCGCCGACGTTGATGGACACCGCACAGGGTTCGAGACCGACCCGGGAGGGCAGTTCAAACATGGTGTTCTGCAGCAGTCGCTCCATCTCGCCGCGCAGTCCGCGCGCGCCCGTACCTCGCTCGAGGGCCTGACGGGCAATCGTCAGTAGCGCCTGGTGGCTGAATTCGAGTTCCACCTCATCGTAGCGGAACAACCGTTGATACTGCTTGACCAGGGCATTGCGCGGTTCGGTGAGGATGCGCACCATGGCCTCCTCATCCAGTTCCTCGAGACAGGCGATAATGGGGAAGCGTCCAATGTACTCTGGAATCAGGCCGAAGTGCTTGAGATCCTCCGGGCGCGCCTCCTTGAGGATGTTGGTCTCCGGCACACTGTCGTCCTCATTGTGCTCGGCATGAAACCCAATCCCGCGGCGTCCCGGTTGCAGACGGCGCTGCAGAATCTTCTCCAGCCCGGCAAAGGCGCCACCGGCGATGAACAGGATATTGCGCGTGTCGATCACCACAGACTCACCACCGTCCTTGCGCCGGCTCTTGTCGGACAGTTTTACCTCGGCCCCTTCCACCAGTTTGAGCAAGGCCTGTTGCACCCCTTCGCCGGAGACATCGCGGGTGCCATGCGACGATTCGCCAGCCCGAGCCAGCTTATCCACCTCATCGAGATAAACGATGCCCCATTCGGCCAGTCCCACATTGCCCTCTGCGGCGTCCAGTAGCCGCTGCAGGATGGTATCCACATCATCACCCACATAGCCGGCCTGGGTCAGGGTGGTGGCATCGGCAATGACGAAGGGCACGCCAACGATCTTCGCCAAGGTACTCGCCAGCAGGGTCTTGCCGGTGCCAGAAGGTCCGAGCAGGAGGATATTGGATTTCTCTATCTCTACCTGCTCGTCACCCATGCACAGTGAATCCTCCTTGCTTTCGGAGACCAATCGTTTGTAGTGGTTGTAGACTGCTACGGAAAGCGTGCCCTTTGCATCACCCTGGCCGATCACGTAATTGTCGAGCAGTCGCTTCATTTCCACCGGAACCGGCGGCTTTTTCATTGGTTTGCTGGCGGCGCGGCGTCTTCCCCAACTGTTGATGACTTGGTTGACCAGGCGGACGCAGGATTCACAGATGTGTCCGTCGAGGCCAGCGATGAGTGGTGTATCCGGCGATTGAACGGTGGCGCAGAAGGAGCACTGGATCGCTTGTTCTTCAGTCATCGATTCTTCCTTTCAGGGGTTCGAGCCAGGCCTTTTGGCAGGCGCGGCGCTGGCGTTCTTCCAACAAACGGCGGATCTTTGCCTCGGCCTTGACCCGTGGAATGAGTTTTCCGGGAATGATCTTCTCGCAGTACAGGACGTGAAAACCCACTTCCGTCTCAATCACATCGCTGACCTCGCCTTCCTGCATCGCGAATAGGGCGGCATCCAATTGCGGATAGAGGGTCCCGCGTTTCACCTCGCCCAACTGGCCGTCCTGCATGGCCGTGGGACATTCGGAATTCTCCCGTGCCAACGCGTGAAAACGACGCGGCTTGGCGCGTGCCTTGTCGGCGATCCTCCGGGCTCTCTGGTAGGCGGTCTCGCGCGTGTTTTCGGCGTAATCCTCATTGATGGTGATGAGGACGTGTCGTACCTTGCGTTTTTCAGGAATGGTGAAGCGATCCTTATGAAACTCATAGAACAGACGTACGTCGAGATCGCTCACTGCCGGGCTGTGTGCGGTGACACGCTCCATGACTGCATTGAACATCAGCTCCCGCTGCAGGGCGCGTTTGAGACTACCCTCAGTGAGACCATTGGCTGCCATGTCCTGCAAAAAATCCTCATGCGAGGCATAACGCGCGGCGATCTCAGCCAACGCCTGCTCTGTCTTACTCTCGGCCACGACGATGTCGCGCGCCTCCGGCGTTGAGAGCACCAGGCTCTCCATGGCGTAGGTTTTGCGTGCCTGCGCCCGAGCCTCTGCATACTGCTTTTCATCCAGCTCGGGCAGTCCCTTGGAGAATCGCTCGACGGCACCGCGCAGCAGATGATAAGCAAATTCAGGTGAATCGTTTTGCACTTGCTTTTCCATGTAGGCTTGGGAAGTCACTGCGTATCCCCATTGCTTGCGGTTTTTGCGCCATCGGCAGGATCGAGTAGCGATTCGGGCACCTGCAGGGTACGGCCGGGGAAACGTACGTGGTATTGCACGCCGTCGGGATGATCGCGCAGCACTTTCAGTACCTCTGCCTCATCCCCGGGCTCTGCCACCACCTCGCCATTGACGGCAAGGGAAATCTTGCTTTTCACCTTGTCGCGGAATTCGAATCGACTCGGCACCCAGGGTTCGTGTTCCCCGATTAGTTCCTCCTCTCGGCAGCCCACCAAACGATCCTCATCGAGGAAATGCACCGAATAGATGACCTGATCCTGTAGAAAGGTGCCGATATTTCGCACCACGCCAAGGCTGCCACGAGGGATCAGCTTCTCTCCCACCTCGAGACCCGGAAAGGTACCGTCATTGCGGATATTGCGTATCACACGCACGACATCACCATAATCGAATCGCTTATCCACGGACTGGGGTTACTTGATGCTGTCCAACGGCACGAAGGTTTCCTGCGGTTCGTGCATATGAAACACCTTGAAGACCTTCTCGGTAATCGCATCGGATTTGACGAAGTCCTCATACGCGCCGAGCAGCAAGCCGCGATACAGTTCATACAACTCAGCCTCATCGCTGGGCAGGTTGTCGCATTCCTCAACATAGTCGTGGAAGCGTTGCAGGATGTGCAGGCGATTCACATGCACCACCGCCGGATCGAAATCGATCTTGAAATATTCCAGGAAATCCTCTGCGCTACTGAGTTCGTCCAGGTCCAGTTCCAATTCTGTCTCACTCATGGTTCTCAACTCCTCGATTGGTCTGGCGGTCGCCAGTTAAAACAAACACTCAATATTGTCGCCGGCTTCCTTCAGCTGGCCGGACTTCGCGAGCTTCAAGAGGAAGCCGGCACCAAACTGGTCCCGCGGATCCAGGGACACAATTTTTTGCAAATAGGTAGTGGCCTTATCGAAATTACCCATGCGCATCTCGAGATAGCCCGCCGCCTTCACCACCATAAGGTAAAACCGGGTCAGGCTCATGGACGCATCGATCGCCTTGGTCAGTGACTCAGCAGTCAACTCCGACCAGTCACCGACCAGTCCGAGGCGTTCACCGGCGATTTTGGTGGCACGTTCGGCTACCACCAAGGCATCGTCA
>JANTGX010000233.1 GCA_024762755.1 Gammaproteobacteria bacterium | reverse complement strand
ATCTGTTGGCGCCTGGTCCCCGCACTGGCCGCCGGCGATGTGTTCGGCACCCTCCTCGGCGCCCGCATCGCCCTCGGCTTGCCCGAGCCTTGGCTGCGCAATTTCTTTGCCGTACTGCTGGTCGTCCTGGGACTCTACGAAATAGCCAGTGGACCGCGCCAGGGTCACGGCCAGCATCGCCCACACGGAAGCCATCCATGATTCAGCATGGCAACATCATGCCCGCCGCGCGTATTGTCGCCGTTGCAGGCCCTGTGCACAGCATCCATCACCGCCCAAGGAATTCATCATGTCCGATGTCGAACCAAACGACCTGAAGACCGACCCCGCGACGGGCCTGAGCACCGCCGAGGCCCATGCCCGGCAAGAGAAATACGGCCTCAACAAAATCGAGACGAAAGAAAAGACCTGGTGGCAACGCCTGCTGGCCCGTTTCTGGGGACCGATTCCCTGGATGATCGAGATCGCCGCCATCCTCTCCGCCTCGGTGCAGCGCTGGGAAGATTTCGTGATCATCATGATCATGCTGCTGGTCAACGCCTTCGTGGATTTCTACCAGGAGTCCAAGGCCCTCAATGCCATCGAGGTGCTGAAAAGCAAACTGGCGCTGAAGACCCTGGTCAAGCGTGATGGCAAGTGGCAGAAGCTGGATGCCGCCGAACTGGTACCGGGCGACATCATCAAACTTGGCATCGGCAACATCGTGCCCGCCGACGTCGTCCTCATCGGCGAGGGTGATTTCCTGCAGATCGACCAGTCGGCCCTCACCGGCGAATCCCTGCCGGTGAACAAGAAACCCGGCGAAGAGGCGTTTGCCAATACGGTGGTCAAACAGGGCGAGATGCTCGCCATGGTCAAGGCCACCGGCATTCACACCAAGTTCGGCCAGACCGTTGGGCTTGTGGCCAAGGCCGAAATGGTCGGGCGCAGCCATTTCAAGCAGATGGTCATCAAGGTGGGGGACTTCCTCATCCTGCTCACCCTGGTGGTCATCGTCATCCTCGTCCTGCTCGGCATCTCCCGCCACGAATCGGAAGTGGACCTGCTCATCTATGCCCTGGTGCTGACCATCTCCGCCATCCCCGTCGCCATGCCTGCCGTGCTCACCGTGACCATGGCCATCGGTGCCACTGTGCTGGCGCGCAAGCAGGCCATCGTCAGCCGCCTGGATGCCATCGAGGAACTGGCCGGGATGGACGTGCTCTGTTCGGACAAGACCGGCACCCTGACGCAGAACCGCATGAGTTTGGCGCCACCCCATGTACACGAGCCGTTCAAGGAAGACGATCTGTTCCTGTACGCGGCCCTGGCCAGCCGTGAGGAGAACCACGATCCCATCGAAGAACCCATCTTCGCCGAGCTGGACAAGCGCGGCCTGCGCACCGCGTTACAGAAATTCGAGGTCACCAAGTTCATCCCCTTCAACCCGGTGAGCAAGTCGTCCCAAGCCGTCCTGCGGGCCGACGACGGCACGGAGGTGATCGTGGTCAAGGGGGCGCCCCAGGTCATCATCGAGATGTGCCACAACCACGACTTCGACAAGGAGGCGGCCTACGCGCACGTGGAGGCCTTCGCCGAGAAGGGTTTCCGCACCCTGGGCGTTGCCGTGCAGCGCGGCGATGAAAAGGACTTCGCCTTCGTCGGCCTGATCCCTCTCTTCGACCCACCGCGCGAAGATTCCAAGGCCGTCATCGCCCAGGCCAAGGCGCAGGGCATCGAGGTGAAGATGGTCACCGGCGACAACATCGCCGTGGCCAAATACATCGCCCAGTTGCTCGACATCGGTGACAACATCCAGGACGTGAGAGAACTCAAGGGGCAGAGCACCGAGGAATACCTGCTGCTGGCACGCCTCATCACCAAGGCCCTGGTGAAGACCCTGCAGGGCGACGTGCCCGAGGCGGAGATCGAAAAGAAGGCAGACACCGTGGTCAAGCAGGTGCGCAAGGAATTGAGCAACATTCCTTTGCCCGCGGGCACTATCAAGCGTCACGAGTCGGAGATCATCGAGCAGATCGAGCAGGCCAATGGCTTCGCCCAGGTCTACCCCGAGGACAAGTATTTCATCGTCGATGAGCTGCAGAAGGCCGACCACATCGTCGGCATGACCGGTGACGGCGTCAACGACGCCCCGGCGCTGAAAAAGGCGGATGCCGGCATCGCCGTCAGCGGCGCCACCGATGCCGCGCGTGCCGCCGCCGACATCGTGCTGACAGCACCGGGCCTGGGCGTGATTCTCGAGGCCATCAAGCAGGCGCGCATCACCTTCGAGCGCATGCAAAGCTACACCATCTTCCGCATCGCCGAGACCATCCGCATCATCTTCTTCATGGGCCTGGCCATCGGCGTGTTCCAGTTCTATCCGGTGACCGCCCTGATGATCATCGTCCTGGCCCTGCTCAACGATATCCCCATCCTCGCCATCGCCTACGACAACACCAAGATCCGTGAAAAGCCCATCCGCTGGGATATGCACGAGGTGCTGGTGATGGCCGGCTGGCTGGGTGCCGCCGGGGTCATCTCCTCCTTCACCCTGTTCTGGCTGGTCATGGTCTACATGAAACTGCCCATCGATTTCGTACAATCGGTTTTCTTCGCCAAACTGGTGATCGCCGGCCACGGCACCATCTACAACACCCGCATCGACGATTGGTTCTTCAAACGACCCTATCCGTCGTGGATCCTGTTCACCTCGACCTTTTCCAGCCGGGTGGTCGGCACCATCATCGCCGTCTATGGCTTCGGCCTGATGACGCCCATCGGCTGGGGCTGGGCCCTGGGCATGTGGGCCTATGCCCTGAGCTGGTTCGTCTTCAACGATGCGGTGAAGATGGCCGTGCTGCGTTACTACCGTAAGCGCAAGGCGAATGTCATGATTTAACCCAAGAGATGTTTGGCAGTGGTGGCCGGCCCACCCGCTTCGCCCCCGTGGTCTACGATCGATTCTGAGGAGATAACTATGCGTGCACGCTCATTCCCCCGCCTGCCAGGCCGCCGTTGGATACCGACCCTGGTATTCCTGCTGCAGTGCCTGTGTGTGAGTTCGATTGCACTGGCGGCTTCACCACCGGCCGGACACCTGGTGGTCACCGGTTCCACCGCCCTGGCCAACCTCACTACCCTGTGGGCGGAGGCCTTCCGCCTGCGCTATCCCCTGGTGCGTCTCACGGTGGCCGACCCCGGCAGTGCCGTGGGCATGGAGGCCCTGCTCAATGGCACGGCCGAGGCGGCGCTGCTGAGCATGCCGCTGAGCGAGCGCCAGCAACGGCGATTTATCGATCGTTTCGGCTATCCCCCGCAGCTCGTGCCGGTGGCCATGGATGGTGTGGCCGTCTTCGTCAACACCGCCAATCCCCTCGAGCACATCGCCCTGCCACAATTGGACGCCATCTATTCCACCACCCTGCGCTGCGGCGCACCGCACCCCATCCGCCAGTGGGGTGAGTTGGGAGTGAGTGGCTCCCTGGCACGCCGCCCCATCACCACCGTCGGTCTCACCGTGGACAGTGGTGCCACCCAGCTGTTCCGTCGCGTGGCCCTATGCGGTGGTGACTTCCGTACCGACTTCCAGGCCGTGGCCGGCCCCGGTGGCGTGCAGGTGGCGGTGAGCCGTGACCCGTCCGCCATGGGTTATGCCAGCAGCAGCCTGCGCGACCCGGCTCTGCGTGCCCTGGCCTTGGCCCGCCGCGCCGGCGAAGCCGCCATTGCCCCCACCGCCGAAGCCATCCGCAGTGGTCGCTATCCCCTCGCCCGCCGACTGGCCATCGCCTACCCACTGCCGCCCGGGCGCGACGTCTCCCCGGCCTTGCAGGCCTTCGTCGACTTTGCCCGCTCGGCCGAGGGACAGGCCATCGCCAGCAAGGCGGGCTACGTCGAACTGCCTGCCCCGAGACGACCTCACTAACCAGAGATAGGAAATACAATGGGCAAACCGAGCTACTACGAACGCTTTCGGGTCGTGCCGGGGAAGTCCGTCCATCTCGCCAAGATCGACCCGGCGAGCAAGGATGGGCACACCAACAAGGCCGCTGCCCAGGAGGAGATCGCCCACTACGCCCAACGCCTGCGTGAATTGCAATATCTGCT